>CAIKZJ010000470.1 GCA_903831845.1 uncultured Ignavibacteriota bacterium | reverse complement strand
GGCACATAAATTACTGTGGCAATATAAAGATAAAGGGAATACACTCCGACAATTTTCAATCCGATCATTGAACCTATCATCATGATATCAATTTTCTGTCCTACAAACATCGCCGCACCGGACATTAAGTTATAAAGCCCGTATCTGAGCAGGTCAAAGAATTTATTTCGCGCAATGCCGGAAAAGGAAAATTTCAGCACAAATTCTTTAGAGCTGACGAACTGAATAAAGATAAGTAAGGAAACAACAAGATAGGTGCCGACATAATAATAGACGAAATAATCAAAATTTACGACCTTAAACACATACAGAATTATTCCAATCGTAGTCATTAACCGCATACCTACTTCCCGCAAGAAAGTAGCAAATACAGTTTTAAAGACCACTCTTACCAATGCCTCTATGACATTGAATATCATCAGAAAGAGAGAAAGAGGAAGAAGTGTGAAATAATAATCGGTAAACAGTTTCGATTTTTCAACATACGCGTTTATGATAAGATCACGAAACAGAAGATAAGCCAGGGTAGTAATTATAAAACCGGCAGTACCGATTACGATAATGTAAGAAATAAATTCACGGTGCCTTCTGTCCTCCGTCTTGAAAAAAGGAAAATATCTGGTTATCCCATTAACAAGGCCAACGGCGGCAAACTGCACATAAACAAATGAAACGCTGACCAGCAGCTGTATAAGCCCGAACTGCTCTGTGGTGAAGAACGCAGGGAAAAGAATTATTATGTTAACGTATCCCAGAACGACGCCTGCATACGAAATTATAGAGTTCTTAACCGCCTGTTCCCTTACGATTCCCAAACTTTTCCGCCTATTTTGAGGATTTTACCCATGAATGCTAAAACTAATATAAACGGAGGGGAGAATAAAGGGAGAATCTAGAATCTAGAATTTAGAATCTAGTAGAAATAATTACATGAAGATTTTTCCTGAAAAATTTGTAACCAAATACAATATAAACCACTCCCACGCTAAGAAACTAGATACTAGATTCTAGATTCTAGATTCTGTAATTGAATTTCTCCCTTTCAAAAGCAACGATTTAGTTTTACATTCGTTAAATTCTTATGATATTTTAACAATGGCTACGAAGTTAAAGGTAAATTACATATGCCAGAACTGCGGATACGTTTCGCCGCGCTGGACAGGCAAATGCCCGTCATGCGAGCAGTGGAACACGCTGATTGAAACAATTACCGAATCGAAGAAAACGAAGACAGGCAGAGAAACTTCCGCGAAAAACGTTCAGGCAAGCATAAAACAGCTTCATCACGTTCAGCACGAATACGACGGAAACCGCACCGCTTCGGGCATAAGCGAACTCGACCGCGTGCTTGGCGGCGGCATTGTTCAGGGCGCTGTTATGCTTATAGGCGGCGACCCCGGCATAGGAAAATCGACTCTGATGCTCCAGATCTCAGGCAACCTGAAAGATAAAAAGCTTCTGTACGTCAGCGGCGAGGAATCCCCCGCGCAGATTAAAATGCGCGCCGACAGGCTCGGACTGACACTTGAAAACTTTCTCGTGCTTCCGGAAACAAACCTCGATACTGTGATTTCAGCCATCGAAGCCGAAAACCCGGATTTCGTCGTTATAGATTCGATACAGACTGTTTTCATTCCGGAACTGGAAAGCTCTCCCGGAACGATAACTCAATTGCGGGAATCGACATCGCTTCTAATCCGTACGGCAAAGTCGACAAACATTCCGATTTTTATCGTCGGACATATTACGAAGGACGGCTCTATAGCGGGGCCGAAGACGATAGAGCACATGGTGGACGTTGTGCTTCAGTTCGAGGGTGAGCGCACTCATTTCTACAGGGTGCTCCGCGGCATAAAGAACAGGTTCGGCTCGACGAATGAAATCGGGATTTTCGAAATGACCGAGAAGGGCCTGAAGGAAGTTCCGAACCCGAGTGAGGTTTTCCTTTCGCAGAGAAACTACGGCGCTTCGGGATGTGTTATATCTTCAGCTATAGAGGGAACAAGACCTATACTGATAGAAGTGCAGGCGCTCGTCTGCACGAGTTCGTACGGCGTGCCGCAAAGAACAGCTATGGGATTCGATTACAAGCGGCTAAGTATTTTAAACGCGGTCATAGAAAAGAAACTCGGTGTATTTCTCAACAAGCACGATATTTTCCTCAACATCGCCGGAGGCGTGAGGATTGACGAAACATCAGTCGACCTTGCCGCGGCAATGGCAATATATTCTTCTTACAGGGACATCCCTGTTGATTCGGAAACCGTGATTATCGGAGAGGTCGGGCTGGCGGGAGAAGTCCGGACTATATCAAACATAGAGAAAAGAATTAACGAGGCGGAGAAACTCGGATTCAAAAGAATCATTCTCCCTAAAAACAACATTAAGAACATAAATACAAAGAAATACAGGATACAAATCGTGGGTGTGGAGAGAATAAAGGAAGCGGCTGAAGCAATTATTAATTAGTAATTAATAATTGAAGAGCTCTTTTTCTTTGCTTTTTCAGATACAGTACATATAATCTAAAACAATTTTGACAAATAATTGCTAATTACTAATTATTAATTACTAATTGAAAAAAACATGCTGAGTAAATTTCAAACGTTATACAGGCACATAATTCAGGACGAGAGAAATATTCCCGAAGCTACGGGACAGCTCTCGGACCTTCTTAGCGATATAGCTCTCGCCTGCAAGGTCATTTCACTGGAGGTAAACCGCGCGGGGCTTATAGACATTCTGGGCCTTACAGGAGAGAAGAACGTACAGGGCGAGGAAGTCAAGAAGCTCGACGAATACGCAAACACTCTGCTTAAACGAATGATGCAGATGGGCGGGCACGCCTGCGCTCTCTGTTCGGAAGAGGAAGAGACTTTTGTGCCGATTGACGAAGTTTACTCCGACTATTCTCATAAATACATTGTTCATTTCGACCCGCTTGACGGATCGTCGAACATAGACGCGAACATTTCAATAGGAACGATTTTTTCTATCTACAAAAGGATATCCACAAAAGGACCGGGCACAATGGACGACTGCCTTCAGTACGGCACGAAACAGGTTGCTGCCGGATATGTGGTTTACGGCTCGAGCACTGTAATGGTTTACACGGCGGGCAAGGGAGTTCACGGATTCACTCTCGATCCATCAGTCGGGGAATTTCTGCTATTCAGCGAGAACATGAAGATACCGAAGAAGTCAAAAACATATTCGGTGAATGAAGGGAATTATTCGAAATGGCCGGACGGCGTGAAGAAGTATATCGATTATCTTAAAGAGAAAGACAGCGATACTGGAAGACCGTACTCTTCAAGGTACGTCGGCTCGCTCGTCGCGGATTTCCACAGGAATCTTCTATACGGCGGAATATTCATGTATCCCGCTGACAACAAGAACAAAAACGGCAAACTGCGTTTAATGTACGAAGCCAACCCTCTGGCGTTCCTTGTAGAACAGGCAGGCGGAAGAGCCAGCAACGGCGAGAAGCGCATCCTCGAGATAAAGCCTGAAAGCCTTCACCAGCGCACGCCGCTGTTCATAGGCAGCGAAGAAGACGTTATTATGGCGGAGAAGTTCATTAATAAGAGCTGAAGATAGAAGCTAGAAGTTAGAAGTTAGAATTACGAACGGAAAACAAATAAAGGTATTATCCAGAATAGTCGGTGATACCGAATAATTAAGAAAGACAACATTTCGCCTTTATTTTAAGCCGGC
>CAIKZJ010000469.1 GCA_903831845.1 uncultured Ignavibacteriota bacterium | reverse complement strand
GTTGAAAGTAAGTTCCTTCATCATGTCGATGTGGTATCCGCGTATGTTGAAATCGGTGCCGCTCATCAGGTTGTACGTCGGGCGGATTTTCATGAAGAGCGAGCGTAGCATTATGAACGGGCAGTCAAATTCGCGTCCGTTGAAAGTAACGAACATGTTGTAGCCCTCGTTCTTGATTTTTTTCCAGAAGAGTTCGAGCATTTCTTTCTCGCTCCTGCAGATGTAAGTGAGTTTAGAGAGTTTCTCTTCTTTGAACGGAACAGCCGTATCGTCGCCGTTCGGCTCCACATCGAAGTCGAGCATAGTTTCCGACTCAAGGCGTTTCGACGGGTCGAGTTCCTTATCGGCCGGGCCGTTCACGAGAACCGCGCCTTCGCGCTTGTTGTAATCGAGCATGCCTATTGCCACTAACTGCGAAGTGTAAGGAGTGAAAACAAGATTCTCAATCGCGGTTTTTTTCTCCTCTTCGTTCTTCGCGTATTTCGTGAGGTATTCCTTTGTCTCCTCGTCGTAATGAGTGTCGAAGTCATAAGCAGCAACTTCAAGGTCAAAGACAAGTATTTTCTTTCTCTTTAAGTCAATCATTATAAGTCAAATAAGTTGTTTGCCTGCATTTTTAAATTTTCGTAGCAGAAGAAAGGCTCTCCGTACTCTACGCCTATCTTGAATCCGAAATACCTGGCGCGCGTTTCGAGGTCTTTCCAGAATAACTTTGTGCTGATGTATGTTTCGGGCTCGTCGGCGGAAGTCTTGTCTGCATTGAAGAACTGCGAGCCGTAACAGGAAATCGCTTCGATTTTTTTCGCGAACGTGTCGGAAATATCGACTATGAAACTCGCCGGGATTTCGTAAGCGTGCCTGTAATAAAAAACCTTGTCCGGCCTGTGGGCTTTGAGTTTTCCCGTCTTTATTTTTTCGAGTCCCGAAAGGAACGCCGACTCGCGTATGAAATTGCTCGCGTTAACGTGGTCGGTATGTCTGTCCGAAGGATACGGCGCGAAAATAATTTTGGGTTTAGTTTCCCTTAATACCTTTATGAGTTTTAGTCTGTTGGCTTCCGTGTTCTGTATGTTGCCGTCTTTCAGTCCAAGGTTGCCTCGGTAATGAATTCCCATTACCTTCGAAGCGGCTTCCGTTTCTTTTTTTCTTGACTGAAGCGTGCCTCTCGTGCTGAGTTCTCCTTTTGTAAGGTCGAGTATGCCGACTTTCCTGCCTTCCTTTACGAGTTTAATCGCTGTTCCGGCGGAAGTTATTTCTATATCATCGGGGTGCGAGGCTATGAATAATGCGTCTAATTTCACGTCTTTTCTTTTAGTTCAAAACAAACAATAAATATAAATAATCTCAAAGACTGAATAAATTTAAAAATTCTTAGTTCGTATAGCCGATTGTCTGCGCGAGTATTATTTCCTTGTTTTCGCCGAGGTTTAACTCCTTGGCAAGAGGTCCCTTATCAACATAAGCGCGAATGACCGTGCCGAGTCCCGCCGATGTGCAGTAGAGGTAAACGTTCTCGCCGATGAATCCCGCGTGAGCGCCTGCGTACATCTCGTTCTTGCCGCCTTTGAATTTCGAATAGTCGGCTACGATGACGAGGTTAAGAGGCGCGGTGCCGACGAATTCCTGAATGCCTGCCATCGTTCGTATGTCTTTGCCGTTGACCTGTTCAAGTGAATGGTCATCGGCGTTGTATTTATACGCGCCGGATTCCATCACTGCGTAGAGTTCCACTGCGCGCGTATCGTTCGCTGTCGGGGCGGTGCGTTTTCCAGATTCTTTCCTGTTTATGCCGAACGCCGCCCACATCAGGTTCGAGAGAGTCTGCTCATCGAGTTTCTTCGGAGAGAAGTTGCGCGACGACTGTCTTTTAGAGAGTGCTTCCATCAAAGGCATCCCGCCCGTAGTTTCGGGAGGCGGAAGTTTTATCGTTGTGGTTACGTTTGTACCCGCGCTTGTTTTGTCTTTACTTCCGGGATTTTCTTTTGAGCAGATTGCGGCTACAGATACCGCCAGTATGAGTGCGATGCCTGTTAAGATTATATATTTTTTCATAGTCTTTGGGTTGAGGTTGATACGCAAAGTTAGTGTATTCGGAATCTACATTGAAATGCAAATTTCGCCTCGTTCCCAAAGAGGACTTTGGGAACGAGTAATGGGGTAATGCGTACCTTTAGATCTCGTTCCCAAACTCCTGTTTGGGAACGCGCAAGGACGGTAACGCTCAAATACCAAAGACATTGAATTCAATATTCATTATTTTGCGTTATAAACCATCACAATATGGATTG
>CAIKZJ010000468.1 GCA_903831845.1 uncultured Ignavibacteriota bacterium | reverse complement strand
TCCGAAAGCGCGATGTGCCTCATTCTTGCGCGGGAGCTCGGAGTGAGCCTCGAGAGAATCCGCTACAGACGCCCTTCGACATCCACTATACCTGACGGAGGCACTACAGTCGCATCCCGTGGTACAGTTATGGGCGGAGGCGCGGTTACAATCGCGGTGAAAAAACTTAAAGAACAAATCGCTGAATTCATAAACAAACATCACGGAAGTCCTAAAGACAATCCTGTTTTCGAAAACGATGTGATTACCTGCGGTAAAGACAAATACGATTTCGACACTGTCATTTCCGCAATGTACAGACGACAGGAATATCCGCACGTCTTCGGCGTTTTCAGAGGACCGAAAGTAACATGGAACGAAGAGAACGGACAGGGCGACGCATACTTCTCCTGGACTTACGGATGCCAGGCAATAGAACTGACAGTCAACAAGAAAACAGGGAAAGTAAAACTTCTGAACGCAATTGCCGCGCACGACGCGGGCAAAGCCGCAAACACGCAAATGACTCTCGGTCAGTTCTACGGCGGTATAGCAATGGGTATCGGCTACGGATTACTTGAAGAAGTAAAAATGAAGGACGGTGTCATCACAAACACGAACTTCAATTCTTACAGGCTTCCCAGAACAACGGACCTGCCCGAAATGAAAGCGATTATTATTGAAAACCCTGACCCTAACTCGCCTTCAGGCGCAAAGGGAATCGGAGAGCCGACGAATGAACTGATGGCTCCTGCTATTGCTAACGCTATTTACAATGCGACCGGAAAGAGATATTTCAAACTTCCGATTAAAGTCAGCACGAAGATACAGGAGGATTTGAATTTATGCGAATAACAGTAAACAAAAAGACAATCGAAGTCTCCGACTCGATGAAAGAACGCAAACTCACGGATTTCCTCCGCGAGGAACTCGATCTCACGGGCGTCAAGAACGCCTGCGAGATGAAATCATGCGGCGCGTGCGCGGTTCTCGTGAACAATAAATCAATCAGGATATGCCACACTCTCGTTAAAGACGTCGAGAACTGCGAAGTGCTCACTATAGAGGGAATGGAAAGCGAAGACGGCACGCTCCACCCGCTCCAGCAGGCATTCATAGACTACGGGGCGATACAGTGCGGCTTCTGCACTCCGGGCATGGTGCTGACTTCTCACGCCCTGCTAATGGAAAACAGCAAGCCCACAAGAGAGCAAATCAGAAAAGCGCTGCAGAGTAACATTTGCAGATGCACAGGATACCAGCAAATAATTGATGCCGTCGAAGCGGCGTCGGAATTTTACAGAAAATAAATATATTCAATGGACTTAAAACAAATACTTAACGAACTCGGTAAATTAAAGTCTGACACCTACGGAAAGGACTTTTTACTCACAACTGAAAAAACGGAAGATGAATTAAAATACGTCGGCGGCCTCGCGGAAGTGCTCAAGGAATTCCACAAACAGTCGAAATCATTCAGACTCTTCGATTCAGGACTCGGCATTTCGATATTCAGGGACAACTCGACAAGAACAAGGTTCAGTTTCGCTTCGGCGGCAAACGCTGTCGGACTCGGACTTTCCGAACTCGACGAAGTGAAAAGCCAGATTGCTCACGGCGAGACAGTCAGGGAAACCGCCAACATGATCTCGTTCCTCGCAGAAATAATCGGCATCAGAGACGACATGTATCTCGGCGAAGGCAACAAGTACATGCGCGAGGTATCCGACGCTGTCGCAGAAGGTTACGAAAAAGGCGTGCTACACAGAAGACCAAACGTAATAAACCTTCAGTGCGATATCGACCATCCGACACAATCGATGGCAGACCTGCTCAAACTGAAAGACTATTTCGGCTCGTTCGAAAATCTCAAGGGCAAGAAACTCGCGATGACCTGGGCTTACTCCCCCAGTTACGGAAAACCGCTTTCAGTGCCGCAGGGTATTATTACTCTTATGACAAGATTCGGAATGGAAGTATCGCTCGCCTATCCCGAAGGATACAACCTCATTCCCGAAATCGAAGCGGACGTGAAGAAAAACAACCCGAATTTCAAAATCGTCAACAGCATGGAAGATGCGTTTAAGGACGCCGATGTCGTGTACCCGAAATCATGGGCGCCGTTCGAAGTAATGAAACAGAGAACGCAATTGCTGATGAACAAGGACAAGAACGGACTCGCCGAACTTGAGAAACACTGCCTCGCAAACAACGCGAAGTTCAAAAACTGGGAATGCGATGCCGACAAGATGAAACTCACGAAGAAAGGCGAAGCGCTTTACATGCACTGCCTGCCCGCAGATATCACGGACGTCAGCTGCAAGGAAGGCGAAGTTTCAAAAGAAGTTTTCGAGAAATACAGAATTCATACGTACCACGAAGCAAGCTACAAACCTTTTGTAATCGCGGCTATGATACTCGCGTCGAGATTTAAAAATCCCGAAGCCGAATTACTCAAGAGAATTTAAATTATTAATCAGAAGGAATAAAAATGTCAAGAATAGTTAAAAGCATAGACAAGAAAGTAAGAAAAGAATCCGCAGACAGATGCAAGGAAAGAGGAATAACGATTCCGACTTTCAAACAGCTGCGCAATCCCGAACTTATAAGTGATGACGTAAAGAAAAAACTTCCGGGAATCGGGCTATGGGACGTCAATCCCCTTAACCTCTACAGGATTACCTGGAAGAACGACATAAAGACAGGTCTCTACGGAAAAGTAAATTATTTCGAAGTGCCGTCTGAAATCACAGGTGTGAAAGCAAGAATCATCGGACTGATGGGTAAGTACTTCCCCACCGGCGCTCATAAAGTCGGCGCGGCTTTCGGATGCCTCGTGCCCAGACTTGTAAGCGGCGAGTTTAATCCAATGAAGCACAAAGCGGTATGGCCTTCGACTGGCAACTACTGCCGGGGCGGCGCGTTCGACTGCGCCTTACTGGGATGCACACCTATCGCGATTCTCCCAGAAGAAATGTCTAAAGAAAGATTCGACTGGCTAAGGGAAATCGGCGCGGAAGTCATCGCGACACCCGGATGCGAATCCAACGTTAAGGAAATCTACGACAAGTGCTGGGAACTTAAGAGCGACAAGAACAACGTCATATTCAACCAGTTCGAGGAATTCGGAAATCCGATTTTCCATTACAACGTGACGGGACCGGCTATCGAAGAAGTGTTCACTTATTTAAAGAACGACAAGTCAAGAATGTCCGCGTTCATTTCCGCCACAGGCTCAGCAGGAACGATTGCAGCGGGAGATTATCTGAAAAAATTAAGTCCGCACCTGAAGATTACCGCTTCCGAAGCGCTTCAGTGCCCGACATTGCTGATGAACGGTTTCGGCGGACACAGGATTGAAGGCATCGGCGACAAGCACGTTCCGTGGGTGCACAACGTCCGCAACACCGATATGATAAGCGCTGTCGACGATGAGGATTGCATCAGGATAATGCGTCTCTTCAACGAAGATAAAGGAAAAGAATATCTGCAGAAACTCGGAGTCTCGGAAGATAATGTTGAAGCTCTTGTTGACATCGGCATTTCGGGTATTTCAAACCTGCTTTCAGCAATCAAGACAGCGAAGTATTTTGAAATGGACGAGAACGATTTCATATTCACGATGTTCACCGACTCGATGACTATGTACAATTCCAGACTCGAAGAAACGAAAGCCGAAAGAGGCGAATACACCGAGCTCGACGCTGCGCGCGACCATTCCTCCTGCCTGCAAAAACAGACGATTGATTATCTGAAAGAACTTTCGTATTACGACAGAAAAGCGATACACAACCTGAAGTATTACACCTGGGTAGAACAGCAGGGACGCACTTCGGAAGAGCTCAACGAGCAGTGGAATCCGGATTTCTGGACAGACATGCTCGAGAACGAAGTTCACGAGTTTGATAAATTAATCGAGGAATTCAATAAACTGTAATGCCTGAAGTTTCGGCAATAATACTCGCCGCGGGACGCGGCAGCAGGATAGGCGTTCCGAAACTAAAACTGATTTCGGACGGCGAGTTCTTTGTAAACATCATAGTAAAGAAGTTGAAATCATCGGGTGTTGACCGCATATTCTGCGTGATACACCCTGATGATTACGACTGGTCGCTTGAACATATCACGGGCGTATCTCTCGTTCTGAACCCCGAAACAGAAAAAGGAATGCTGTATTCTGTGGTACTCGGGCTCAAAAAACTTACGGATGAAGACGGAGTAATGATTTTTCCGGTTGACCATCCATACGTTAGTGTTGATACAATTAAGAATATTTTAAGTATATTTAGTGAAAAGCCGGACAGTGCAGTAAAACCGGCTTTCGGAGACAAAACCGGACATCCGGTCGTCGTTCCGCGGAAAGCCGCGGACAAAATCGTTTACATCAGCCCCGAAAAGGGATTAAGCGAAACACTTCGCGAAGTGTGCGGTGTAACGGAAACAGTAAGGGTAAATGATAGGGGGATTCTAAAAAACATTAACAAAGCAGAGGATTTTAATTAATCGTCCTTGCAAAATTTAAGTTACTTGTTATGAAAAAGAGCGTCCCTGTTTTATTGTTCATTGCCGCTTTTCAGTTTTCCTTGTTTGCGGTGCACACTCCTGTATGCTCTCAGGGAACAAATTTCACAATACTTCATTTCAACGATTCTCATTCTAATCTTACAGGTTCGGGTCCTAAAAATGACGCCGGCGATTATACGAAAGGCGGTTTCGACCGCGCTGCGTCATTAATAAAATCATCAAGGCTTGCCGATACAAACGTGATGGTATTCCACGTCGGTGATTTCTCAACGGGAAGTTTTTATTTCAACAGATACTTCGGCGTACCGGAGCTGACTCTGATGAAAAGACTCAACTTCGACGCGGTAACTGTCGGCAATCACGAATTCGACCTCGGTCCGACAGTACTATACAACGCTCTGGTGGCTTCATTCTTGCCCGGTTCTATGCCTGTTCTTTCGGCTAACCTTAATTTAAGCGGATATCCGCCGCTGGCCTCATACATAACTCCTTACAGCATTAAAACCATTAACGGAGTGAAGATAGGCCTGTTCGGCCTGACAGCCAACGATCCGTCAAGCAATCCTTCGCCCGTTGTCATAAGCGACAGCGTTTTACAAATCGCGCAGGCGACGGTTTCGACGCTCCAGTCGAATGGATGCAATGTGATTATCTGTCTGTCCCATCTCGGATACGGTTACGACACGCAGTTAGCTATGACAATTCCCGGAATACACATTATTCTCGGCGGACACGACCACGCTTTCTCGACACAGCC
>CAIKZJ010000467.1 GCA_903831845.1 uncultured Ignavibacteriota bacterium | reverse complement strand
TTTTCCTGAACGAGAAAGTCGATACCGGAAACATAATACTCCAAAAGAAAGTAAGCATAGGCGCGGACGAGACATTCGGCGAAGTGTATTACAGGATGTCGGATGAGGGCCCTTCACTAGTCTTAAAGACAATCGAGCTTATATTAAGCGGCAGTTACAATCTGACAACGCAGGACAATCTGGAATGGTCGAAGGCGCCGAAACTTTTCAGGGAAAAATGCAGGATTGACTGGAACCAGCCGGCGGAGAAGATACACAATTTCGTCAGAGGGCTTTCGCCTGCACCGTGCGCTTACACAACATACAACGGAAAGACGTTAAAGATTTACAGAACGAAAATGACAGACGAAAAAACAAAAAACGCTCCCGCTCTGGCATACGTTTCAGGGAGATCTTTGTTTGTAAATGCGGCAGACGCGGTTCTTGAGATACTCGAACTGCAGCCGGAGGGAAAGAAAATGATGAAAGCGGCAGACTTCGTGAACGGAATAAGCAAAGACGCTGAAATAATCATCAAATAATGAACCTGCCCGCGAGGCAGCGTTATTCTCATCTTCACATCTCTTTAAATTTCATATAAGAATTCGATTTGTTATATTGCATTCGTTAAAAAATATTTTTTCATAATCCCAAGCGTCAGGATTGCAATAACCAATCAGGCGCGATAATACAGGAGACGGTACATGCTTGGACATCTTTTACAGCCTGAGATCGAAAATCTTATACGGACACGCAACTGGGAATCTCTGAAAGAGATAATTTCGGAAATGCATCCGTCAGAAGCGGCTGATATCATTTCAGATATTCCCACAAACGACCGCGCGATAATATTCAGACTGCTTCCGAAGGAAACTTCGTACAAGACGTTCGAATATCTCGAATTCGACGAGCAGGAAGAGCTTCTAAAATCCCTAGGGCAGGAAGAGGTAGCCGGAATTCTGAACGAAATGTCGCCGGACGACAGAACCGAACTTCTTGAGGAACTGCCCGGTCCAGTAGTAAAAAAGCTTGTCAGGCTTCTGACACCTGAAGAAAGGTCTGTAGCCGTATCGCTGCTGGGATATCCGGAATACAGCGCGGGCAGAATAATGACGCCCGATTTCATTGCAGTCAAGATGGAATGGAACATCGGAAAAGTGCTGGAACGAATAAAAGAACTCGGAAAGAAAATCGAGTACATCGACACGATGTTCATAACCGACGCGAAGGGTCATCTGCTCGACGAGCTTACTCTTAAGGAAGTGGTGATGTCGGATGAAAACACTCTTGTGAGCGAACTGATGAACTCAACATACGTGAGCCTGAACGTGAACGACCCGCAGGAGGAAGCAGTAAGGATGTTCAAGGAATACGACCTGTACGCGATACCTGTCGTGAACGACGACAATTATCTTGTCGGCATAGTAACATCGGACGACGTACTTGACGTCATCGAAGAAGAATCGACAGAAGACATTCAGAAATTCGGCGGTATGGAAGCACTTGATGAACCGTACATGGATTCACCTCTACTTCAGATGGTAAAGAAACGCGCCGGATGGCTTGTCATTCTTTTTCTGGGTGAAATGCTGACTGCTACCGCGATGGGATTTTTCGAACATCAGATCGCAAAGGCGGTTGTTCTGGCATTGTTCATACCGCTTATAATATCCAGCGGAGGAAATTCCGGTTCGCAGGCGGCCACTCTGACAATACGCGCTATGGCGCTGGGTGAAATCAGGCTCCGCGACTGGTTCAGGGTTATGAAGCGCGAAATAATATCGGGACTTATGCTGGGCACGATACTCGGGTTCATCGGATTCTTAAGAATCTCAATCTGGAATTCCATATCAAACATGTATGGCGAACACTGGTTTCTCATCGGTCTCACGATATTTTTCACCCTCATCGGAGTTGTAATGTGGGGAACGTTCTCCGGCTCGATGCTTCCTTTCATACTGAAAAAATTCGGGCTCGACCCCGCCGCGTCATCGGCGCCGTTCGTTGCTACACTGGTGGACGTATCGGGACTGATAATTTATTTTTCAGTTGCGATAGTGATACTATCGGGGACACTTCTTTAACAATTAGTAATTAATA
>CAIKZJ010000466.1 GCA_903831845.1 uncultured Ignavibacteriota bacterium | reverse complement strand
GCGGCTATTTCTAATCCCGACATGATAAAGCGAATTCTCGGAGAGCTTTCCCCATCCAAGCTTGTGGTGGGAATAGACGAAAAGCTCAACAACGTCGTAACCAACGGCTGGATAAATTACGCCGAAATAACTCCGCTTAATTTCGCGATGCTCATGGATAATATCGGCGTGAAACGAATAATCTACCAGGACGTGACCCGCGTCGGAAACTGTTGCGGGCCTTTCACAGAAAGACTTCTTGAAATAGCCAACAACACAAAGAACCTGAAAATAACCTCCGCGGGAGGAATAGGAAACTACGCGCAGCTCAAAACGCTGAAAGACCTTAATAATCCGAAGATAGACAGCGTCATGATATCAAAAGCGCTTTACGAGAATAACTTCCCCTGTCAGGCGATATGGCGCGACATAGAAAGAATGGATACGTCACTCGACCTTCCAAAAGTTAAAAGATAATTAGTGTCCGGCCGGTTCAGAAAATATTACGTTTTAAAAACCCCATTGTTATTTTTCGCGTTAGTGTTTGTTTTTTCTTTCTTCGGAGAAATACACGCACAGCAAAAGACGGGAAAGTTCAGGATTGCAAGGCTTAAGTATTCGGGCGGGGGCGACTGGTATAACGACCCTTCGGCCGAAGTAAACATGATGAACTACCTGAAGAAGAACACAAGCATCGACGTCGACGATGCAAAGTTTTATTCGGTTGACATCGCTTCGGACGAGATATTCGATTATCCGTTTATAATAATAACCGGACACGGCAGCATTGAATTTACCGCAACGGAAGTCAAACGCCTCAGAAAATACCTTGAGAACGGCGGGTTTCTGTACGCGGACGACGATTACGGCATGGACGAATCTTTCAGAAAAGAAATTAAAAAAGTTTTTCCCGGAGAGGAATTAAAAGAACTCCCGTTCAACCACAAGATATACAGCATACATTATTCATTTCCTAACGGTCTGCCTAAAATACACGAACACGACGGCAAACCGCCGCAGGGGTTCGGCATCTGGAACAACGGGCGCCTCTGCGTTTATTACACTTATGAAACAAACATCACAGACGGATGGGCCGACACAAAAGAGCACGACGACCCGCAGGACAAAAGGGATGAATCTTTCAGAATGGGCACGAACATAATTGTTTATGCTTTAAGCAACTGACGGCCCGCGGCATATCACAATTTAATTTCCATGTAAATCACATCCGGCATCGGATTGTTTCTGTACGGAGCGGATACGGCAAACCCCATCGACTTATAAAGCGCGACGGCTTCTTTCATTCTTTCAAGCGTATCGAGTTTCATCGTCTTAAAGCCGTTTTCTTTTGCGGCCTTCATCAGGGTTTCGGAAAGCGTTCTGCCGATTTTCAGCCCCCTGAATTTTTCCCTGACAAAAAGACGTTTCATTTCGCATGTTTCCCCGTCAATCTTTCTAAGCGCTGCGCAGCCCGCGAGTTCGTCTCCGCAGTAAGCAAGCCAGATCCCGCCCGGACTGCAATAAAAGTCCGGAAGCGTCTCAAGCTCCTTTTCGAATCCCTGAAAACACAGGTCAAAATCCAGCCATGCGGCGTATTCCCTGAACAGGATTTCCGCATCCCGGAAATTCTTTCCGGTTTTAACTATTTTTATTTTTTTATCCATGAGGACCCCTTAAAAATGCTCAATTTCACGCATATTTTAAAGAGCTTTTTTTTTGTTTTTCGGTTAATTAAGATAAATTCATCCGATAAAAAAATGCAAAAAAAAGAATATTATTGTTTACATTTCAATCTGATTTACTTAATATTGTATAGAACTATTTCTGGTCCCCAAAATGTATTCCAAAATAGTTTAAATACAGTGGAAGAAAACAAAGGCACTATTAAAATTTACACTTTGTTGTTCTTTTTCGTGATTCTCGGGTTCATTGGGTTTCTTGTATATCAGGGTTTGAGGGAAGCCGATTACAAGGGAAAGATTGCCCCGTCAGAAAAGAATAAAAGACACAGAAGTGAGTCGTCACTGAACGTGAGCGACATTCGGGTATTAGGGTAAGGGTAGGCAAAATCTCAGAATGATATTTCTATTCCGAGGTTAATCCTGTTGTTTACATTTCCCTGAATCAGGTCATTTCCCGACCCGATAGTTTTTACGCCGTCAAGATATGTAGCCGAATACTTTGCCGTTATTTCAGCATAAGGCAAAGGCCTGTAAACCGCCATTAAATACCATCTCGTGCCGTTTCCGTACAGTCCAACGTTTGACATTACTCCTTTCAGATCCTCTTCGAATTCATAAATCCTGCTGTCGTAGTCTTCCGTGCGGAACATTACGAAGCGGGTAGACAATGAAAAGTTTTTCATGAGCGATGCGCGCACGTCGGAATAGAAAAGATATCCTTTGTTGTTGCCGCCGTATTCGTCGTACTTTACCATTACATATTCATACCGCGTCCTGGTTCTAACCGATTTTGATATGTCATAATCGAAGCCCGCGCGGAAATTCATCTGGTTGCGGTTGTCGATCTTTTTTATGTCCCGTCCGAATTCATCAAGTATCGTTCTCGATTCTTCCTTGTTCTTGTTCCTGTACTTGAAATAAACCAGCAGGCTTTTGTTAACTTTGTACTGGGAAGTAAGCAGGAAATCGTTTCCGGTCGTCGGAGCCGGGTTGAAATACGTTCTGTACGGGAATTTGAACTGGTCGAAGTAAGTGTTCACTTCAAGTCCTTTAAGCGGCTTCAGCGTAAGCCCCGCGTAGAACCCGTTTTCGTTGGATGTGTTTCCGTTGTTCTCGCCGAAACCGAAAGAGTGAACGGGCGCGAAGTTCTCTGGATAGTTCCTGTAAAGTAGTATGAATTCCGCGAACCTGTCAAGGCTTACCTGCACTGCGCCGAGCCCGGCCACAGAGTTGGCCTGCGACTTCGCAAGCTCTCCGAAGACGTTGACGTTCCTGTAAACAAAGTCGTAATCGACGCTTAGCATGTGGGCCGAGTTGCCCGCAAAGTTGTAAAGGAGCCTCGTGCTGTCGTCGGGTTTTATGTCTTTCGTGTATGAAGCGTTCCAGTACGTCACGCCGAGCCTTAG
>CAIKZJ010000465.1 GCA_903831845.1 uncultured Ignavibacteriota bacterium | reverse complement strand
TATCTTTGAACTGACATCGCAATATATTTTTATGACAGGATACGAACAAATAGCCGTTATCGGAGACGTCCACGGATGCATTAATACTCTGTACGCCGTTTTTGATAAAGTGTCCTCGCGCGTATCCGCGCTCTATTCAGTCGGCGACCTGGTCGACCGGGGAAAATATCCGAAGGAAACGGTTCAGTTCTGCCTGGATAAAAATATAAAATGCGTGCGAGGCAACCACGAAGACATACTCCTGCGCGCCGCCGGACATCCAGATGCGAAGTATAACCACACCGGTTTTTCGAATCTCGAAGTATCACTTAGTCTCGGCGGGAAATCTACTGTTTACAGCTATCTAAGACAGATGAACGTTAAATTGTCCCCGGCTTTCAGCCTCGACTCTTTTGACAAATCCGCGTTCGCCGAATTCAAAAAAAACTACCCGCTCTTTCTCGATGAACTTGAATACCTCGGCCACCTCGGTTTTATAAAATCGTTTCCTATTAAATATGAATTCCCCGGACTCGTAATAACTCATGCGGGAATTGTCCTTCCCGAAAACGCCAAAACCGCTGACGGCCGTTTCAATCTTGATGAACTCGATACATATTCGATGATGTGGAACCGCGATATCCCTTCAGATATCGGCCGGTTCCAGGTCTTCGGCCATACACCCGTGCTCGAACCCGATTTCCTTAAAGACGTTTATATTGGAATCGATACCGGCTGCGTCTACGGAAATAAACTCACCGCCGTTATCGTCAACCCCCTGAACGGCGCCGTCTCCGAAATCATCTCTATCCCCTTCGACTCCCGTGACCGCAGCTAATTTATAGTGCAAAATTCAAAAACTAATGCTCTTAGCTTGATTCTTGATTCTGAAAAAGCTCTTACTAGATTCTAGATTCTAAATTCTAGATTCTGTAGTAAAATTGAACTTTTTCCCCCCCGACTCCGTTTTATCATATGTACCACTGAACAAGTGGCTTTTTTTTGAAGTAAAATACGACTAATTTAGTCCTATTTGATTAAATACTGATTATTACGACTTTATAACTTTACAAATGAACGACGATATTATCTTAAATAAAATCAGCAGCGACTACGAGTGGGGATTTACCACCGATATCGACATGGAAACCCTCCCGAAGGGACTCAATGAAGATGTCATTAAGTTTATCTCTAAAAAGAAGAACGAACCTGCGTTCATGCTCGAGTGGCGCCTTAAAGCTTACAGGCACTGGCTCACTCTTGAAGAACCTCAATGGGCAAATATTCATTATCCGCCCATCGACTATCAGGACGTCATCTACTACGCTGCTCCGAAGACAGAAAAGAAAATTAATTCGCTCGACGAACTCGACCCGAAGATTAAAGAGACTTACGAGAAACTCGGCATCCCGCTCGTCGAACAGCAGTTCCTCGCAGGCGTGGCCGTCGACGCGGTCATGGACAGCGTCTCGGTCGTCACGACTTACCGCGAGAAACTTTCCGACCTCGGAATTATTTTCTGCTCAATCAGCGAAGCCGTGAAGGAACATCCCGAACTCGTGAAAAAATACCTCGGCTCGGTCGTTCCGTATTCCGATAATTTCTTCGCGACTCTTAATTCGGCCGTGTTCAGCGACGGCTCTTTCGTCTATATTCCGAAAGGCGTCCGCTGCCCGATGGAACTCTCGACTTACTTCCGTATAAACGCGGCGAACACGGGTCAGTTCGAAAGAACGCTTATTATCGCGGACGAAGGCGCTTATGTCTCGTACCTCGAAGGCTGTACAGCTCCTATGCGCGACGAAAACCAGCTCCACGCTGCAGTAGTCGAACTCATCGCTCTCGATAACGCGGAAATTAAATATTCCACGGTCCAGAACTGGTATCCCGGCGATAAGGAAGGCAGAGGCGGTATTTATAACTTCGTCACGAAACGCGGCATCTGCGGCGAGAACGCAAAGATTTCCTGGACACAGGTCGAAACGGGCTCGTCAATCACATGGAAATATCCAAGCGTCATTCTTAAAGGCGATAACTCTATCGGCGAATTTTATTCCGTAGCTCTTACGAACAACTACCAGCAGGCGGATACAGGCACGAAGATGATTCATATCGGAAAGAACACGAAAAGCCGTATAGTCTCGAAGGGTATATCCGCGGGATTCAGCCAGAACAGCTACCGCGGCCTCGTCCGAGTCGGCAAGAACGCCGTCAACGCCCGCAATTTCTCGCAGTGCGACTCGCTCCTCATGGGCGATAAGTGCGGCGCGCATACGTTCCCGTATTTTGATATCAAGAACAAGAAAGCCACCGTCGAACACGAAGCTACGACTTCGAAGATCGGCGAAGACATTCTCTTCTACTGCAGTCAGCGCGGCATTTCCGAAGAGGACGCAGTTGCGCTAATCGTAAACGGTTACGCCAAGGAAGTCCTGAACCAGCTTCCGATGGAGTTCGCGGTAGAGGCGCAGAAACTTCTTGCGATTTCGCTCGAAGGAAGCGTCGGTTAATTTTAAAAATAAAACTATACTTATATAATGTTATCGATTAAAAATTTAAAAGCCAAGATTGAAGAAAAGGAAATACTGAAAGGCATTAACCTTGAAGTGAAACCCGGCGAGGTGCACGCTATCATGGGTCCTAACGGCTCAGGCAAGTCGACTCTCGCTTCCGTACTCACGGGACGCGAAGGATACGAAGTTACAGGCGGCGAAGTAATATACGACGGAAAGAACCTTCTTGAACTTTCCGCGGAAGACCGCTCGCGCGATGGAATATTTCTCGCATTCCAGTATCCCGTCGAAATTCCGGGCGTGACAACTACGAATTTTATGAAGACCGCTCTCAATGAGATACGCAAATCCAAAGGGCAGGACCCGATGACGGCAGGCGAGTTTCTTAAACGCCTCAAGGATAAAGCCGCTCTCGTCGAACTCGACCCCGAAATGACGAAACGCTACGTCAACGTCGGATTCTCGGGCGGCGAAAAGAAACGCAATGAGATTTTCCAGATGGCAATGCTCGAACCCAGACTCGGCATTCTCGATGAAACCGATTCGGGCCTCGATATCGACGCTTTAAGAATTGTAGCAAACGGCGTCAACAAGCTTAGGAATAAAGATAACGCGTTCGTTGTAATAACGCACTACCAGCGCCTTCTCGACTATATTGTTCCAGACTTTGTCCACGTGCTTTACAAGGGCAGAATCGTGAAATCGGGTACGAAAGAACTCGCGCTCCAGCTCGAAGACGAAGGCTATGACTGGATAAAAGAAGAAGTTGCTTCTTAAGAGCAGAATCAAGAATCAAGGATCAAGAATCAAGAATCAAGAATCAAGAAGTTAGATTGTTTACCATGTTGTCATTCCCGCGAACCCGCAAAGCGGTTCGCTCTCTAAAGCGGGAATCCATATTCGAAGCAATTGAAGAACATAAACATTAGTTAAGAGTAATATCTGGAATCCTCAATGTCCCCTTCGGGGCGGGGGGAGGGCTGAAAAAAAGACAAAAGATGAATTTAAAAGAAAAACTAATATCGGAATACAAACAACTCGAAAGCGCCCTCGCGCCGGGCAT
>CAIKZJ010000464.1 GCA_903831845.1 uncultured Ignavibacteriota bacterium | reverse complement strand
CGTTGCGGGATATTTCAATTTCATTCTCGACACTGTTTCAGCGGAGCACGATTACAACCAGTACATTTCGCTACTAAAACCCGACGGCGCGCATATATGCGTAGGCGCCCCGCCGACTCCCTCGCAGATATATTCATTCAGTCTCATAATAGGCAGAAAAACCCTTGCCGGCTCGCTCATAGGCGGTATTCCCGAGACACAGGAAATGCTCGATTTCTGCGCGGAACACAATATCGTTTCGGAAATTGAGCTGATAGACATAAAAGATATAAACAAGGCATATGAAAGAATGATGAAGAGCGACGTCAGATACAGGTTCGTTATAGATCTTTCAACACTGTAATTTTTTTTGACTTAATACGGCTCCCTCCGTTTCGCGGAGGGAGCTTTTTTATTGCGGTATCGATAAAATCCTAACCCGGCGTTGATTTTCCGTTAAACAATCTGGCATGATATTTTATTGCAGAAAAAAATATTCGGCACGGTTTTTTATTTGTAAATAATTTTTTTATTCGTTTGATAATTTGATTTTCTTTTTTACATTTGGATGAGAATTGATTGAGATTTACTGAATAAAAATTTAAGAACAGGAGGAATGTCACGATGAAACATGCAGCAATAATACTGTTCGTGTTTTTATTTTTCACGGCAACGGCATATCAGGGAGATACCTGCTCCGCGCAATCATCATACACAGGAACGGCGGTTGTTGTAAAGGGTACCGACGACATAACTTATGAATTGAAGTATCTTTACGACAAGACCGGAAAGAAGTTCGCCGCTGAAATATGTCTTAAGAATAACACGAACAAGAATTTCCGGGTTACATGGACCTTAAAGGGAAGCCTTAACACGAGCATACCCGCGGAATCGGGAACCAAGGATATACCAGCTTTCACCAAGGTCTGCATAATGACTGTGTTCCCTATCGATCCCGAGAAGACCTGGGATCCGGGTGTATTTCATTACGACTGGGAAGTTATTGAATAGCTCCAATTAGCATTTAACTGTTAACAATCTGAGCGCAGTTATAGTACAGATTAGGACAGCGGTTAAAGCAACTGAAGGCGGATCAGAAATTATTTTGCGCGGGAAAGTTTGCCCGTGCACTTAAGAAACATTACAAACAAAAAACGGCTCAAAGAGAGCCGTTTTTTATTATTGCTTTGAAGGGTGTTTTGTTACTTCACTAAAATCATTTTGGATGTCGCGGCGAAACTGCTGTTTTCTGACTGCGCCGTCATTCTGCAGAAGTACATACCGCTTGAAAGCCCTGACGCGTCGAACGTAAGGGTATAATAACCCGCTTTTCTGTTTTCGCTGACAAGAGTCCTTATTTCCCTGCCTGAAGCGTCGAACACGGAGACCGACACGCGGCTGTCGGCCGGAATTAAGAAATCAATTTTTGTCGTGGGGTTGAACGGATTCGGGTAATTCTGCGACAGAGAGAACCTGCCGGGCAGACCTATTTCAACGCTGCCGCCGAGTTCGAAGTATTCATAGTTGCCGTTGTAATCAATCTGTTTGAGTCTGTATTTATATTTGCCCGTGCTTAATCTTGAATCATCGAAAGTATAATTTGCAGTAATATTCGAATTTCCTTTTCCGTTGACGAAACCGAGTGTTTTATAATCGGAATTATTGATATCAGTTCTCTGTATTTCAAAGCCGGAGTTATTTGTTTCCTTTGCAGTCGACCAGTACAGTTTTACGTTTCTGCCGTTAACGTTCGATGTGAAAGATGAAAGCGTCACGGGAAGCGGACTGTCTGAAGAGCCGACCGTGTACTGTGAAAAATGCGAAAGTGTCACTGTCATGCTTCTGAGTGTTGTACCGGAAACATTTACGGGCGAGCCTACGGGCTGAAGCGAGCCGGAGTTATTATAGTAAAGCTGCGCCTGTATAGAGGAAGAAAAAACTATGTTGTTATCAAGGGCCTGGGGCCATCTGAACGTAACGCCTCTGGTTCCGGCCATGACCACTGAAGTGGTTATGTCCCAGTTCGCGGCGATGCCGCTGTTACCGTTAGCTGTTATTATTCCGTCCGTTCCGGTTTTTCTTGTAATTGTTACGTTTCCTATATTCGAACTTCCCTGGATATAAGCGTTAATAAAATCTATAGTGCCTGTTCCGACGCTTCTCTGTTTCATTACAGAGGTGCCTGTAATATAACTCGAGGTTGTTTCCGTCGGCTTCGTCGCTGCGATTGTAAAATACACCGCATATGACGAAGTTGTAGACAGAAGTCCGTTCGTCATAGTAAGAAGACCGTTTATAGTTAGATTGGCGCCGAGTGTAATGCCGTTCGCCCTGTTGACTGTTAAATTCTTCAGACCGTTTTGTACAAGAGGCAGAGTAAGGTTAGCACCTGAACCTCCGATGATAATATTTGCAGACGTTGAATCGCCGGCAAAATATCCCGTGCCCGTTGTTATGCTTCCGTTAAGAGTAAGCGTATCACCTGAAATATTAAGGCCGCCGCTTGTAAGAGCAAGCGTTCCGGGGATAATCCTGCTCATTGAACTGCTGAATGACACACCCGAGGCATTATTTATCGTAACGCTGTTAGGGCCGTTTGAAGCGGGAAATTCAACAGAGGAAACAGTCTGAGCGGAACTTCCTTTATACTGAAGCACTGAAGAGGGACCGTATGAAGGCGAAGAGCCCGAAATGGTAGCCGTGCCTTCGACAGACAGGGTACCGTTAATAGTCATACCTGATGAAAGTGTTTTAACTCCTGATCCGGACAAAGTCAGGTTGTTATAAGTTGTTGCGTAAATCGTCTGGCCTGAAGACCTGGTATAATTGATAGTTCCGGCTCCGACATTAAAATTACCGAGATTAATTTCACTTATGGTACCGGAGAGGTTCAATGTACCGCCAGCCGCCATATTGACGGAGCCGGTTGACGAACCTGCGCCGATTATAAGACTGTTACCGGTGTTTGTAAGAGTGAGAACAGAACCGGGGTTGAACTTGAGCGAACCGTTGCCGCCGGTGCTGGAACCGAGCGTCATCTGATTGCACTGAGCGTTTGAAACATCTATTGTAAGTGTAGCGCCGTTTCTGACCACCACATTATCGCCGGAATTTAAGCTTAAGCT
>CAIKZJ010000463.1 GCA_903831845.1 uncultured Ignavibacteriota bacterium | reverse complement strand
TATTATTTAATATAATATTAATAATCAAGCAGTAAATAAGTAGAAAATGGAAAAGCAATTAAAGTATCTTTTATAACTAAAAAATATTATATAGACTTAATATAATTTTATTATTTACACTTACTTTTTACTCGCGCCCAAAGTTTTATATCAGCCGGTTAGGGTCCTCTTTTTAGAACGAACTTTTGGTTTGGGCCGTTGCCTCTATTGCCCGGCACCGAAAACCGTTGAAACGGTTTAATATTTTTTACTTCCTTTCCCGCAGCTTACGCCGCGGGCTACATTTATGTCATCGGCTAAAGCTGGCTTTTTATGGCGAACAGGAGTATTACTTATTCCTTATTATGAGAAATTCGTATTAGGTATATTTGAAAGACAAAACACGAATACTATGAAATGCTTCTTCGTAACCGATTTGCACGGTCATACATCAAGATACGACAAACTTTTCAATTTAATATTTAAGGAATCTTCCGATGCCGTTCTCATTGGCGGAGATATATTTCCTTCGTTCACGCACAGAGCCGGCGGACACAACATCTATGACGATTTTTTCGAAGATTATTTTCTGAATAAACTAAGAGCTTTAAATGATAAGATGCCGGATTCATACCCGAATATTTTTCTGATTCTCGGAAACGACGACTTAAAAGCGGAAGAAGAAATAATTAAAGCGTACGAAGAAACCGGTTTGTATAAATATATTCATTTCTCGAAAGTCACTAAAGGCGGTTATGATTTTTACGGTTACAGTTACGTTCCGCCATCGCCTTTCCTGCTTAAAGACTGGGAGAAGTACGACGTCTCAAGATACGTCGACCCGGGATGCGTTTCACCCGAGGAAGGAAAACGCAGCGTGAAAGTAGACCCGCACGAAATAAAATTCGCGACAATAAAGGATGACCTTGAAAGTCTTTTCGGCAATGACGATTTATCAAAATCGATAATACTGTTCCATTCGCCGCCCTATAAATCAAACCTCGACAGGCTGGACAACGACGGAAAATTCATCGACCACGTTCCGCTGGATAATTTCGCGGGAAGCATTGCGATAAGGAGTTTCATCGAAGAGAAGCAGCCGCTTGTAACTTTACACGGGCATATACACGAGTCAACGCGTATGACGGGAGAGTGGAAGGATAAAATCGGTAAGACGTTTTGTTTTAACGCGGCGCATGACGGCCCGGAACTGGCAGTGGTTAAGTTTGATGCGGAGAATCCGGAAAGCGTGGTGAGGGTGTTGGTTTAGGTTTTCCTACACCCGGAAAACCGTTAAAACGGTTTTGGCTTTTTCTATTATACTTTACCCCACGGTTAAAACCGTGGGCTACAAGGTTTTCTTTTTAAATAATGTGGAATCGGTGTGATTTATTTATTTTTTGACATCTTCACACGATTCTGATTTATTACTTATTTTGGTTTTGATCCCCGACAAGATCATTCGGGGATGACAAATAGAGGTCAGCTGCAACCGATGGATGATAACTACGCGTTCATCATCTGCAGCGGTTTTGCAGCGTCCGTAATCGCGTTTATCTTTGCCGCCCAGCTTGTTTTCTTCGCAATGTCCGCATCTGTAACATAATGAACGTCTAGGAGTCCGCCGGTTCTGTATCCGGTTCGTATGTAATTCATTTCACTCAGGCACAGGCTCCATCCTTCAAGCCATATTTTCAGTTCGTCTATCCTTTCGCTGTAATGGTCTATATGAACAATCATGTCTATGTCGCTTCCCGGTCCGGCAGTCGCGTTCTTCGTGCTTCCGAGAACGTACATGCCCTTGATTCCGTAATTCGACGGATTAACCTGTTTTGCAATCTGCTCCGCCATTTTCAGACGCCATTTCCAGTGGTCAGCAGGCCTTGTCTCTGTTACGCCGCTTTCTTCATAATACTTTTCGGGCATCAGACTCGGCGCCGCGAAGAAAGCAACTGCCTCGTCGAAATCAGCGTTCACGAGCACTCTCAGAATCATTCCTTCCTTCAACTTCGGAACGTCGATGACTCTCACTACTTTCCCGAGTTCCGGAAACTCCGGTAAAAGTCCGTCGAAAATATTTTCCGACCTTTTCAGGAAAAGTTCGTTGAAAACATTCCCCTCGTCATCGGGATAAAGCGGAAGGTATCGTATGGACGCTTCCACGAGGTCCTGGAAAAAGTGCGTGCCGAAAGACAGGTCAGGAATATAATTGCCTTTCTTTCTCGCGACTTCTATGAGCATCGCTGTATTGTTGATATCCGAATAAGTTACGTTAACTCCGAGTTTAATGTCACCCCTGCTCCCCCATCTTCCGGGTCCCAAAAGTATGAACTGCCTTTTCGGAAGCAGTTTATTGAGTTTGCCTATTGCCCGTCCGACATTCAGAAGTTCTTCCCTGCTTTCAAGTTGATAATATTCTTCGGGGTCCACGTAAACAACGTGAGTTATTTCCGGAACCTTACCGTTAGAAATGTACTTGTTCGCTGAAAAAAGAATTCTGTCGGGAGGAATATCGCGCGGAATCGGGTCAGGCGCGATTTCCCGCGTCTTGCTCTGCGGCCTGCACTGGAGGAGATAAAAATCTTTTCCGTCAGAAGCGAATTCGATATCAACAGGCGCTCCCGTCCTTTCCTGAAGGATTTTCAGTATGAGGTTCACACGTTTAATGAAATCCGTATTCCTTACAAGGCCTTCAAACGTCACATACACGTCGTTATGAAAATCGTCCGGTACAAATCCCATCGGACTTACAAGATGGTTTTCAAGCGCGAGAGAAATAATATTGTTTATGCCGGGATAAGCGTCGCCTATCTCTTCGAGCAATTCCGATATTTCCTTCGCCTGGAATTCGTTCTGCTTCAGATTAATCACGTCGATTTTCTGAGGCGAATACCTCAATATGTCTTCAAAAGTAATATTAACCCTGAGGTTCGGCTGGCCCGGAGCAATCAGCACGGGATAGTCATCGCTTAGACGGTCGACCGCGCGCGTGCCGAGACCCGCTACCATTCTGATAAGTCCGTCTTCGCGTTTTATTCTCGGCGACCACCTGAATTCGTTGTTGCTGAAAGCCACTC
>CAIKZJ010000462.1 GCA_903831845.1 uncultured Ignavibacteriota bacterium | reverse complement strand
CCCTCCCCGGGGCAGTTTTTTTATTCTGTAAAATAATATCACGCTTCTTTGAATCGCTTTGGAGACTCTGCGCTTTCTCTGTGAGACTCTGTGTAACTGCTCTTGCTCTCTTCTAACTTCTAACTTCCGCGTTCTTTGCGTCCCGACTTGTCGGGATAACTACTAACTTCTATTTCTGCGGCTCCATCCCGTACGCCGTCCACTCTTCTCTTGATGGTCCGTATGCTCCGGGCACTTTCAGTCCTGCCTGTCTCATCAGTACCGTCATCTGCGCGCGGTGGTGTATTTCGTGCTTTATAAGCGCGTGACAAAGCAGCCATCTTTTCCATTTCTGGCCGTACATGTCGATATCGTCGTTCAGCATATCGTCAGACCATTTGCCGCTTATTTCTTTTACGAGCGATGCCGAACCTTTGGCGTAAGCATCCTGTATCTCCTTTGCCGTCGCGGGCGGGTCGGAATTTTCGTCAGGCGCTTCTAC
Organism: uncultured Ignavibacteriota bacterium; assembly: GCA_903831845.1. Taxonomy (GTDB): domain Bacteria; phylum Bacteroidota; class Ignavibacteria; order Tepidaquicellales; family Tepidaquicellaceae; genus CAIKZJ01. Next base: position 1,277 of record CAIKZJ010000462.1, on the reverse strand, counting down.
GCTCAATCCGCTCTTGTTTATCATTTCGCCGAGAGTTATTGCTATGTGCCAGGCAAGAAAACCGAGGCTGCGGCCGTCGGGCGTGACTTTCTGATTCAGCGATTCGTCGGTCAGGTTCGCGAATACCTTTTGGGTTGTTTCCGTTTCCCTCTTCCATTCGTTTAGGAAATCATTGATTTTATAATACATAATCTGCTTTAATTTAAGGAACAAAATGTTTGTACAAAGGTATAAATATAAAACCGGAGATTCCATGAAAACAAAAACTACTATTCTCGTTTTTTGTTTAGGGCTTGCATTGACGCTCGCGGGGTGCACCCATACTAACCAGCTCGCGAATTTTAAACTTACATCATCAAAAGTCCTTTTTAAAACATATGTTTCCCCTCTTGCTCACAAGGTCTATGTCGATTTGCATACCGGCTACGGCACAGATCCGAAGTCACTCGTTACAATCGTTCTCGGGGAGGTCGCGTCGGGATACATGGAAAGCAAAATCGAAGAGAAGCTGAAAACAGCCGTGAATACCGACAGTCTCGTTAAATCCGTTTCGGAAGGAATAAGGGAAGGATTGCTGACGTATTACAGGGTAATCGCTTCCGACACGCTGGAAAACGATACCCGCTTTATAGCCGAAACAAAACTGCTCGGCATCAAACTTATTTCGAACTCGGGAGGTGTTTATGCATCAGTCGGAACACAGGTGACTCTGACAGACAGGAATACAGCGAAGATAGTGTGGGAAAACAACGAAACTTCCAGCATACCTCTGTATGATGTTATTATCGGCGCTTTCGGACCGGGCACTATACAAACCACCACCAGCATTATCAACGCCGTCCGCCTGATGAGCATGTCCGAAGAAGAAATGCGCATAATGATTTCAAACGCAACGGAAGAGGCAGGTCGAAAGCAATACGAAACGCTGCGAGAGGACACGGCATCGGAGTAACACGGGATTGAAGTGTTCTAATCCGTTTTAATCCGTGACAATCTGTGGCAGAAGAATATTTTAATAATTAATCTACTCTTATCTGTATAATCCGTTCTTTCTGTGTGAAGTTTTTCATCCTGCGATATTAAATTTCGAATACTCAATAATTTAATCTGGTAAAATATTCCTCTAAGGAATTTCACCCGCTATTATTTGTTTTAAAGTATATAAAACAAATAAAACAATGTCACATAAAATAATAATCGCGATAATCCTTTTCGCTTTCGCTATCACAGCGACCGCCTGCGAAAAGAAACAAACAACAAAAATGAACAACGACCCT
>CAIKZJ010000461.1 GCA_903831845.1 uncultured Ignavibacteriota bacterium | reverse complement strand
TTCTACAACAGGGACAAGGCGCGCGAAATGCACGTCGTTGACGACGAGCTTTATTTTGTCATCGACGAGAAGTCGCACATTACAGACCTGACTGAAAAAGGACGCGAATATCTCGCGCCGTCAGCGCAGGAAAGGGACTTCTTCACACTTCCCGACCTGGGCACTGAAATAGCGCATCTTGAAAACGACGAGACTATCGATATAGAGACAAAGGAGAGAAAACGCGAAGAGCTTTATAAAGTTTACGCTGAAAGAAGCGACAGGCTGCACATTGTCGAGCAGCTTTTGAAAGCTTACGGACTTTATGAAAAGGATGTCGAATACGTTATTCAGGACGGCAAGATTATGATAGTCGACGAATTCACCGGACGTATTCTCGCGGGAAGGCGTTATTCGGAAGGACTGCACCAGGCAATCGAAGCAAAGGAAGGCGTCACTGTCGAGAAGGACACGCAGACTCTGGCGACGATTACTCTGCAGAACTATTTCAGGCTCTACAAGAAACTCGCCGGTATGACGGGTACTGCTGAAACCGAAGCGACGGAATTTTTCGAAATATACAAACTCGACGTAGTCGTAATTCCGACTAACGTCGCATGCATACGCGACGACATGAACGATTTCGTTTACAGAACGAAACGCGAGAAATACAACGCCGTTATTGACGAGATTGACGAAATGCGGAAGCAGAGAAGGCCTGTTCTCGTGGGTACTACAAGCGTTGAAGTATCGGAAACGATTTCAAGGCTTCTGAAAAGAAGAGGTATTCCTCACGAAGTACTTAACGCTAAACAGCACCAGCGCGAGGCGCAGATTGTCGCAAACGCCGGTCTGCCGGGCGCGATAACTATCGCCACCAACATGGCGGGACGCGGTACGGACATCAAGCTCGGACCGGGCGTGCCTGAAGCTGGCGGTCTGCACATAATGGGTACGGAAAGGCACGAATCAAGACGTATCGACAGACAGTTAAGAGGACGAGCGGGACGTCAGGGAGATCCGGGTTCATCCAAGTTCTTCCTCTCTCTCGAGGACGACCTTATGAGACTTTTCGGAAGCGAGAGAATCGCAAGCGTCATGCAGAGGCTCGGCGTCGAAGAAGGACAGGCGATCGAGCATAAGATGATTACGAATTCTGTCGAACGCGCGCAGAAGAAAGTAGAAGAAAACAACTTCGCGATTCGTAAGAGACTTCTCGAATACGACAACGTAATGAACCAGCAGCGCGAAGTCATTTATGAAAGAAGAAGACAGGCTCTTATGGGCGAAAGATTAAAAGACGAGCTTTTCGAAATGGTCGAGAAGAACGTTGAAAAAATCATCGCCAAGTACCAGCCCGATTCGGATTTCGAAGGACTCAACGAAGAAGTTCAGAGAACGTTCCTCGTAAGGCTCGGACTTAATCCGCAGAAGTTCCAGGACCTCGGAGAAACGGGACTTAAGGAACTGATATTCACGGAGGCAAAAGCTTTTTACAACAGGAAAGAAGAACGCTACGGTTCCGAACTGATGGGTAAGATAGAGAGATTCGCGATGTTGACGATTATCGACGAGAAATGGAAAGAGCACCTGCGCGAAATGGACGACCTTAAGGAAGGTATTAACTTCAGGGCATACGGGCAGAAAGACCCGCTCATCGAGTATAAGATGGACGGTTTCAGGCTTTTTGAAACTATGCTTGACGGAATCGCGGTCGACACTATCAATTTCATATTCAAGTTCACCACGCAGACACCCGAGGAAGCGAATGAAATCAGGGGCCCGAAAGCGGTCAACACTTCAAGAATGCAGACGCAGCACGACACGTCAGACGGAATGGGCTACTCCGGCAATCTGGAACCCGTGGAAAACGAAGCCGCAAGAACGGGAAAACACCAGCCGGTTCACGTCGGCAAGAAAGTCGGCAGGAACGAGCCCTGCCCGTGCGGAAGCGGCAAGAAATATAAAAACTGCCACGGCAAGAATGAATAATGTTCAGCGAAGAGACAAATAACACGGTTTTAGAAATCAGCGATTTTTCAAACGGAAAGCTCAAAAATATTTTTGAGCTTTCCGCGCTTATAGAGAATTCGAAAAGGAAAGAAAAGCTTTTCGGAGATATAATCTTCAGGGCAAAATACCTTTACGGCATAGTGAACGTTCTCTCCGACGCAGCAAATTCGGACATTGTGAACGATAGTCTGAAAAGCGAATTCTCCTCCGCGCTGCTCGAATTAAAGGACCTGTTGTCGTCATACGTAAGTGATATACCCGAAAAGGAAATGTTCGAAAAGAAATTTTTCGGAATGTCGCAGGAATGCATGAATGATTTTATCGGATTTGTAATAGACCTTTCTTATACGAAAGAATACTTCAACGACAGGAAATTC
>CAIKZJ010000460.1 GCA_903831845.1 uncultured Ignavibacteriota bacterium | reverse complement strand
GAAAGAGCGGATTGAACAGATAAGAGCGGATAAGAGCGGAATCTATTTAGATAGGACACAGAAAGAGCGGATTGAACAGATAAGAGCGGATAAGAGCGGAATCTATTTGATAGAACACAGAAAGCGCGGATTGAACATATAAGAGCGGATAGAGCTGAATCTATTTAGATAGGACACAGAAAAGACGGATAAAACAGATAAGAGCGGATAAGAGCGGATAAGAGCTGAATCTATTTAGATAGGACACAGAAGGAGCGGATAGAACAGATAAGAGCGGATAAGAGCTTTTAATCTTTTTTCTTCTGCCACGGATTAACACGGATTCGAACGGATTAGAAGTTTGAATAAATAAGCAGAGGTTTGAATCATTAAGCAGGAGTTTGAAATAAATAAACGGAAATATGTATTATCCGAATAAGAGATTTATAATAAACAAAAAGCCCCTTAACGGGGCTTTTGATTTAATATCTTTTATTATTTTTCATTTAATAATGATATCAGCCCTGTCCGGTCCTGTTGAGATATATTTCACGGGTACTTTAACATAATCTTCTATAAACTCAATATAGCTGCGGAAGTTTTTGCTCAATGCCGAAAAGTCTTTATTTCCTTTTAGCTGCGACTTCCAGCCTTTGAAGGATTTGTAAACGGGGTTTACGTAGTCGAGAACGTAAGGATTCGACGGGAATGTATCAATCAGTTCGTCGTTAAGCTCATAGTGAGTACACACCTTTATTTCATCAAAAGTATCGAGAACGTCAGATTTGGTAATGGCTATTTCGGTGACACCGTTAATGATAACTGCGTATTTAAGTGCTACGAGGTCAAGCCATCCGCATCTTCTGGGTCTGCCGGTTGTCGCACCGAACTCAACTCCGATTTCAGCAATTTTCTTGCCCGTATCGTCGAACAGTTCAGTCGGGAAAGGACCTTCTCCGACTCTCGTAGTATACGCTTTTACGATACCAATCACTCCGTTTATCATTGTCGGCGGAATTCCGGTTCCGGTGCATGCGCCTCCGCTGGTCGGGTTGGACGAGGTAATATACGGATAGGTACCGAAGTCAACGTCGAGAAGCGCACCCTGCGCGCCTTCGAGGAGGACATTTTTACCTTCAGCGATAAGTTTGTTTAAAAGGTACTGCGTCTGCACGAAATATTTTCCGATTTTGCCGTACTGATCGGCAAGGTTTTCGTACAGAGATTCTGCATTCAGGGATTTCAGCTCGGCTGAATCGGGAAATATTGCCGTAAGGTAACCAAGGTTTTTTGAAATTTTTTCCTTAAGTATTTTAGTATTATCAAAATCCGAAAATTTTATTCCCCTGCGCGCGTATTTATCGAAGTAAGAGGGGCCGATACCCTTCTTGGTTGTGCCGATTTTATCGCTTTTGCTTTCGTTTATTGAATCAATGATCTTATGATAGGGGAGGATGATGTGCGCGTCCTTGCTGATGAAGAGCCGTCCGTCCAGATTCTGACCGTCTTTTTCGAGTATTCCGATTTCTTCAATAAGCGCTTCAGGGTCGATAACAGTGCCGTTCCCGATAACGCAGACGATGTTATCGGTGAAAATACCTGAAGGTATCAGGTGAAGAACGGTTTTCCTCCCGTTGATGATAATTGTATGACCGGCATTGGCGCCGCCCTGGTAACGGGCCACGACGCCGAAGTCTTTGCTGAGCATATCGACAATCTTGCCTTTTCCTTCATCTCCCCACTGGAGACCCACAAGAACATAGTTTTTGCTGTTCATCTTTGTATTAAATAAAAAAAGCCATCAGAAAATCCGATGGCTTTAAAAATTATTTTATGAGTAATCATGCTTTGAAGTCAAAAATAAGGTCAAGTTTTGTTATCGTGAATATTTTCATTATTCTGTCGTCCGCATTCAACATCTTGAGAGAGCCGTTTTTGGCTTTGACCCTGTTCAGTATGCCTATCAGTACGCCCAGTCCGGAGCTGTTAATTGTCGTAAGACCGGACAGATCGAGCGCCAGGCACACATTTCCGGAATTGAGTTCTTCTTCGGTCTTCTTTTTCATTTCGTTCATATTAGAGAGACCGAGATCCTCGTCGCTAACCGGAATAACCTTGAATTCTTTGCCTTCAATAATCATTACTTTTGTATTATTGATTTATTAATGATGCTTTTCCTTTGTGTTTGTCGCCGAGTACGCGGTGTTTCCAGTCGACTACGATCGAGCTCGACACGAACACCGACGAATAAGTACCGGTTATAACGCCGATGGCGAAGGTGAACGAGAACGCTCTAAGTACTTCACCGCCGAATATAAAGAGCACGAGAACCGTAAGAAACACAGTACCCGAGGTGATGATAGTTCTCGAGAGTGTAGCGTTAACAGACCTGTTCATAACGTCCTCGATATCTTCGTTCTTGAACAGTTTTATATTCTCACGGATTCTGTCGAAAATGATAACAGTATCGTTAACGGAGAAACCGATAAGAGTAAGGAACGCCGCGAGCATCTGCTGGTTAAATTCAAGCTGAAGCATCGGGAACAGAGCGTCGAAAATAGCGACAGCCGAAATAGTTATGAGCACGTCGTGAAAAAGACCGATGACGGCGCCGAGCGCGTATACGAACTGGAACCGAAGCGCCAGATAAATCAGAATGCCGAGGAGAGAAAATACAACGGCATAAATGGCGTTCTTTCTTAGTTCAGCTCCTATCTTCGGACCGACCTTATCTACTCTCATGACCTGATACTGCGCACCGGGCATACCGTCTTTAATTCCTGCCTGGATTTTATCCGCGACAGTCTGGCCTTCGCCCTGAAGCGGAGTTCTAAGGAGGTAATCCGCGGGCGTACCCATGGATTTGATTTCCATCCCGACGAAACCTGCTTTATCCATAGCGCCTCTTAGTTCGCTGACTTCAATAGGCGCGGCGAATCTGACCTGAAGTTCGGTACCTCCGAGAAAGTCAATACCGAGCGGAATTCCTCTGAAGTACAGCACTACCATACCGACCACTATGAAGATAATCGATACAAGGTAGAACATTTTCCTTTTGCCGAGGAAGTCTATGTTTGTATGTTTAAAAAGTCTCATTTATAGTTATAATAATTTTGTTTTCAATTTATTTAATCAGCCGATGCTGATGTGCTGTCCTTTTTCGAGCATTATATCGAAAATAAAGTGCGTAATAACAATAGCCGTGAACAGGTTCGCGCCGATACCGAACAGGAGTGTAAGGGCGAATCCCTGAATGGGTCCTGAACCGAACTGATAGAGAATTAAGCCTGTGATAATGCTTGTAACGTGCGAGTCGATGATAGCCGAGAATGCTTTCTTATAACCGATATCAACGCTGGTTCTAAGCGGTTTGCCCGAGGCCATTTCTTCGCGAATACGTTCAAAGATAAGAACGTTCGTATCGACGGCCATACCGAGAGTAAGAACAAGACCCGCGATGCCCGGCAGTGTAAGAGTGGCTTTGAACGACGCCATGATACCCATTACGAAGAGAACGTTTATAACAAGAGCGAGGTCGGCAACGCCGCCGCCGACTCTGTAGTAAACTATCATGAACAGAGCGACGAGCACGAGAGCAACGAGCGACGATGTAAGACCTTTTTTAATGGAGTCTTCACCGAGCGAAGGACCTATTGATCTTTCTTCAGCGATTTTAAGAGGAGCGGGGAGAGCGCCTGCTTTGAGGACGATCTCGAGGAGCTTAGCTTCCTGAACGCTTCCCATGCCTTCAATCTGTGAGTTGCCGCCCGTGATCTTTGATCTGATAACGGGTGCTGAATAAACGACGCCGTCGAGAACGATGGCGCAGCGTTTGTTAATGTTCGCGCCTGTAATTCTTGCCCAGTCGGCCGCGCCTTCCGTGCTCATCGACATAGTGACGATGGGCTGGTTCGACTGCGGGTCGATGTTCGAGCGCGCGTCTTCGATAACCTTGCCCGTGAGTTCCGCGTCTTTCTTCAGGCAGTAGAGAGTATAAATCTTTTCTCCGCCCGAGACGAAAGACCTCTGCGACCATGCGAATACGACGTCAGTAGGAATAACTGCCTTAACGTCTTCGCGTTTGAGTATTAGGTCGATTTTTTCCTTATCGGTTTCCCTGACATATCCGTCGGCAGTACCGCTTTGTTCATTAAGTCTGACGAGATAGAAGAACGGGAATTTCTGTTTGAATTCCTCTTCGGAGAGATTGGCCTGCGAAGTATCTTTCATATCGCCGGTATCTTTTCCTGTAAGTGTATCTTTCTTTTTATCCTTTTTGTCGTCTTTCTTTGTCTTTGTAGTATCCGTTGATTTTTTATCAGCGTCCTTTTTGACTTTCGTTGAATCTTTCTTCAGGTCTTTTTTTCCTGCTGATTCCTTGCCGAGAGAATCTTTTGAAGTAATGGATTCGGTTTTCTTCTTAAGCGAATCCGTTTTAATATCCGCCGTAGTCTTAAGCGAATCGGTCACGTTTTTGCCGACGAGAACGTCATTAATCCTCTGCATGACCTTAACGGCAGTTTCAGGATCCTTGAGAAGCTGGAACTGGAGAAGGGCCGTACCCTGGAGAAGCTTTCTGACTTCTTCCGGATTGCTTACGCCCGGCAATTCCACAACTATTCTCTTGCCGCCGATTTTCTGTATCTGAGGCTCAGCGACGCCGTACTGGTCAACTCTGTTCCTGACGATTTCGACTGCTCTGTCAATAGAGTTTTCGATTTCTGTAGTAAGTTTTTTCTCTACGTCTTTTTCATCGTCGCGTATTTCCCCGTAATAAGATTTCAGGGTAAGACCTTTTTCTTTCAGCTTTGCTTTCAAGAGGTCGAGAATAGGATCGTTCGATGTTTCTGGAACGGCTCTTAATTCAGTTAATATCTGATTAAGAGTAGGATCATCCTTTTTCTTGGAAATATCCTGTAAAAGTTTAACGACATCGACGTCAAGAACGACGTAAACGCCGCCTTTAAGGTCGAGTCCGAGTTTTATCCTGCCTTCTCTCGATTTTCTTATCTTTTCCGCATTTTTCGTCACGTAATCGAGACTATCCTGACCTGTCAGACCATGAACTTCCTTGCTGATCTGGTTGTCCTGATATGTCGGATACAGATAAATCAACGCGGCTGCAATGAATAAAACTGTAAGAATGATTCTAAAAAGATTCTTCTTCAAAATTTATCTCCGGCTTAAAATTTCCTTAATATTAATCAAAAATGTGCAAACTGAAAAATAATTTTATTATAAAGCAAAGTCAATGAATATTGGGGTGAATGTATTGTTCCTACTGAACTTGCGTCAGCAGTAACGTGGTCTGAATATATGATACGCGGAAAAACTGACCTGAAAAGCTATCTTCTGTTGGTCGAAAATCTGCAGTACTCGAAATAATCGCAGATTTTCGGAAATCTGCAGTGTTCGCCGACCGGGATACTCGGTATTTTTTTCTTTTTGAGGACTTTTTTATAGTTAGAAAGCTTTTCCTCGATCTGGTCCTGAAGGAAAACGATTCTTTCTCTTACGGATTTAATGTCATAATCCATATGTACTTTCTTTTCGGAGTCAAGATGAGTTTTATAAATTACCGATAAATAGTCATCGACTCTTACACCGCATCTTTTAATTATGAAATACTGCATAGCGCCGGTAAGAATCACGTGATCGTCGGGGTCGTTGAAATCCCATATGCCGTAAGCTTTCCAGTAGCCGTTTTCGCGGTTAAGGACGTCAACGAGGCAGAAAATATCTTCATGCTTAAAGCAGGCGTTAAAAATGGTAGTGACTCCGTCCTGAAGGTGTTTGCGGGTTAATTCGTATGAATCCTCGCATGAGCCGGTTACGTCTATACCTGCAAAGACTCCTTCGGGAAACAGGTGACGTGTTAATTTTGCTATTGTTACTCTTCTTTGTTTTTTAGGAACAGAAGATTCTGCAACTTTATCCCTGAGTTCAGGATAATATACGTTCAGAAATAGCGATTTTTCACATTGTGTTCCCCTGAGAAAAGAAGAGGTAGAAAATAGTTCAAGTGTCATAATACCCCCTTTTTCTTCATTTGCCCTTGTATAAGATACTACAAACACTGAAAAAAAAACAAGGAAAAATTTTATCAATTAGCAATTAACAATTAGATCAGGGGAGTGCCAGAGAGGGGTTAAATGATACAGGTTTTTGGTTGTTTGCCTTCGGCTGAAATGAAAAAAGCCAAACGGAAGACCGTTTGGCTCGAAGTACGCCCGGGACGATTCGAACGTCCGACCCGCAGGTATTT
>CAIKZJ010000459.1 GCA_903831845.1 uncultured Ignavibacteriota bacterium | reverse complement strand
TAATGATATGGATAAAACTCAAAGAGGAAATCACAGAAACCGGCAATGATAAATTCGACGTGCCCGGCTCGCTGTTCTATATAATATCTCTCACGCTCGTAATGCTCGGATTCACGTTTCTTCCCGGCATACCGGGAATAATGCTGCTTGTTGCCGGACTCGTCTCGCTGTTCATATTCTTAAGACTCGAGAACGCGAAGGAAAACCCCGTATTCAACGTAAGGATGTTCAGGACGAACAGGACATTCATGTTCTCGAACCTCGCCGCGCTCATAAACTACAGCGCCACATTTGCGCTCGGATTCCTTATGAGCCTGTACCTTCAGAACATAAAAGGACTCTCGTCGCAGGATGCGGGATTCATACTAATAACACAGCCGCTATTCATGGCAATATTTTCGCCGTTCGCGGGAAGAATATCCGACAGGATAGAACCGAGAAAAGTATCATCATTCGGAATGGCGGTACTCACGGCAGGATTGGTATTGTTCGTATTCCTTAACGAAACGACGGGATATCCGCTTATCGTGATAAACCTCGCGGTAATCGGATTCGGATTCGCGATGTTCTCATCGCCGAACTCTCACGCGGTAATGAGTTCGGTCGACAGGCAGAACTACGGAGTCGCCTCTTCGACGCTCTCGTCAATGAGAATGATAGGCCAGATGTTGAGCATGGGAATCGTAATAGTAATATTCACGCTCATTATCGGCAAAGCGGAAATAAGCAAAGACAACCTCCCGGCGTTCCTCCACAGTCTCAAAATCGCATTCATACTCTTCTCCGCTCTCTGCTTCCTCGGCATATTCGCCTCGCTCTCGAGGGGAAAGATACATAAGTAGAAGCAATAGCATTGGTTACATCTCTGTTTGTCATTCCTGCATGCTCCTGGCAGAAATCCAGTATTACTAAAATCATCCTTTATCTGGTTCCCAAAGCACTCTTTGGAAAACACGAATTAATTTATCCTGCTTTAAAATGATAGGCAATCGTAGGAGTACTGGATTCCGGCCTTCGCCGGAATGACATACAAGAAGTGTTTTGCTCTTAGCTTGATTCTTGATTCTTGATTCCGCGTTCTGTGCGTCCCGACTTGTCGGGATTGATTCTTGATTCTAACTTCTAACTACTAACTTCTGCTCTTATAATCCCCGTTTATATTTTTTATATTTGTAAAAGTATGGAAACGAACCTTCGCGGAATAAAACATCAGGAGTTAAAGGACGAAATTAAGAATCTTGGCGTCCCTGCATACAGGGCCGAACAGATTTTTATTTCCGTACACAATAAACTCGCGAAGAGTGTCGATGAAATAAAAGGCATCCCGAAGGAGCTCGCGGAGAAACTGAAATCACGCTATACTATTGAGCCGCTCGACACTATCACAACGACAACTTCAAAGGACAAGACCGAGAAATTCCTTTTCGGCACTTCCGATACAATCAGCAGAAAAGTCAAAATAGAAAGCGTGCTGATTAAAGAGGAAGACCGCAACACTGTCTGCGTTTCCACACAGGCCGGATGCAACGCAGGATGCGAATTCTGCGCTACTGGAAAAATGGGCCTCCTGCGGAATCTGACGCCGGGCGAAATCGTTTCTCAGATCTACGAAATTATTTCAATAACGGGCATCGTGCCCTCGAACCTTGTCTTCATGGGCATGGGCGAACCGTTCCTGAATTACGCCTCGCTTATGTCTGCGCTGGAAATTCTCACCGACAAGAAAGGTATCGGCATTCCTTCGAGAAGGATTACAGTCTCGACTGTCGGCTTCACGGGCAGGATAAAGAAGTTCGCAGACGATATTTCCGCGATTCCCGGCCTGAAGAACATTAAACTCGCTCTCTCGCTTCAC
>CAIKZJ010000458.1 GCA_903831845.1 uncultured Ignavibacteriota bacterium | reverse complement strand
CCACGGATATTAAAAGCGAGGACATCGGACGTACCGACATATTCGACATAAGCGAATCTCTCAAACCGCTTACGGGCATTAACCTCGCGCGGAACAGCGGGAACGAGGTGCAGATAAAAATGCGCGGATTCGATCAGAGGCAGGTCGGGATTTTCTTCGACGGCATACCGTATTACATAGCGTACGATGGGATATTCGACCTTTCGCAGCTGAGTTCCGCTCCCGTCGGTAAAATAACCGTTTCCAAGAGCATGCCTTCCGTGCTTTACGGAATGAATACGCTTGGGGGTACGGTGAACGTAGTTTCCGACAGGTCGGAAAAGGGAATACACACGACAGTCAAAGGTCTTTACGGAGAGACGTACGGCGGGCTTCTGAAAAATTCAGGTGCGTACAAAAAATTCAACTGGTTCGTTTCGGCGAACTACAACAAGTCGGACGGATTCAGGATGCCTTCGTCCTTTTATCCTTCGAGAAACGAAGACGGCGACAAACGTGACAACAGCGGCATTCTTCAGAGAAGCCTGTTCGTGAAAACAGGATATGAATTTTCCGGCGACAACGACATAAGCATTTCGGTAAGCAAGTCTTACAACTCGAAAGACGTCCCGACGAACATTTACACAAGTTTCCCGCGTTACTGGAGATACACTACATTCAACAATTTCAGCCTCGGAGCGATTGCAAACAACAGGATAACGAACGGGATCAAACTTAGAAGCAGCGTTTACACTGTTAACAACTTCAACATACTCAAGGCATACGATGACAAGACGTATTCGACGCAATATAAGAACTCTTCGTTCAACTCGACATACGACGATTATTCAACGGGAATATCGCTCATACCGGATATTGATTTCGGCAAAGTTCTGTCGGCAAGATTCTCTGTAACATACAAGCGCGACACGCATTACGAGCAGCCGTCATCCACGCAGGCTTACAAGAAATTCGCCGCGGAAACATACACGGCGGGACTCGAGAAGAATTTCGCTGTATCGAAGTACGACATTTCGGCGGGAATAAATTACAGTTCATTGAAAATCATTAACGCGAACGGCAACCCGTTAAGGGAAGGCATTTCAAACTTCAGCGGTCATCTGGGCGCGGGAAGGAACGCGGGAGATAATGTTTATTTATACGTGAACGTTTCAGCGACAAACAGGTATCCCACGCTTAAAGAACTTTTCTCGGAAATGCTCGGCAAGTACATTGCGAATCCTGACCTCAGGGAAGAAAAAAGTTACAACGCTGAAACGGGTGTAAGGTTCGCGAACGTAAAAGCGGGTGAAATAAACGCGGCTGTGTTTTATTCCTATGTAAAGGATATGATTTTCCAGGCTGTACTGCCGGGCAACAAGAACCAGCTGCAGAACATAGAGAAAGTACTGCTGGCGGGTTTCGAACTTAACTATTCCAGGAAGTTCGGTTTCTTTAAGGGCGACGCGAACTACACATATCTGTACGCGAAGAACAAGTCCGACGCCGTTTCCGACAATCTTGAATACAGGCCTGAACACACGGCAAACATTACGCTTTCGGGCAGTTACGCTGCGGGATTCAGCTGGCAGGCGGAAGCGTTTTACACGGGTTCAAGAAACGCAATCGACAGCGACACGAGGCTGTGGAGGCCGATGCCGGATTATGTAATTTACAATTTCAGAGTATCACAGAACATTATGAAGAAGGCTGACGTGTTTCTGAGATTAGATAACATCTTCGACAAGTATTACGAAACCGAATACGGATTTCCGCAGGAAGGGAGAAACGTGAAAGCAGGTGTAGAACTCAATTTTTAAAGCGCCGGGGATATATCAAAAATCAAATATCAAAAATAAAAAATACAAATTAAAAATATTCAACGTATTTCAAAATATTTGATGAATTCATAAAACCGTTAAAACGGTTATTGGTTAT
>CAIKZJ010000457.1 GCA_903831845.1 uncultured Ignavibacteriota bacterium | reverse complement strand
ATTTTGTTACAAATCCGGTTATAATGTTGAAAAGCTGCGGATAGAAACCGAATACAAGCGTTCCTGCGAGAGAAATAATTAGCGACGTCATCACTAAAGGTTTTATTTTAAACTCCTCGTCCGCGTTTTCTTCCGCATTGTGGAACCACATATATACAATCACTTTAAGATAGTAGTAAACTGAAACCACGCTTAAGAGAATAGCAATAATCGAAAGCCAGATAAGATTCTGCTTTATCGCAGCGTAAAAGATGTAATACTTACCCCAGAATCCTGCGAGCGGCGGTATGCCGGCGAGTGAGAAAAGGAATACAGTCATCAGCACGGCTGCAAACGGATTCTTCTTTGCAAGCCCTTTGTATTCATCGAAAGTAACGTTCGCGAAATCTTTTCCGTCTGCCGAGGCTTTTTCATATGCTGAAACGAGAATGAATGCACCAAGCTGCATGAAGACATACGCAAGCAGATAAAAAGCTATTCCTTTATATGCGAAATCGTCCATCGCTGTAAGACCGACCATCAGGTATCCGGCGCTTGATATGGATGAATATGCCAGCAGCCTCTTTAAATTCGTTTGTGTGAGGGCCGCTATGTTTCCGTAAAGCATCGTCAGAGTCGCAAGCACGGAGAATATCAGTCTGTAATCGGTAAAGCTCATGTATGAAAACACCTGCACCAGTACGCCTACTGCAGACACCTTACCGGCGGCCGCCATCATTCCTGATACGACTGTCGGAGCTCCTTCGTAAACGTCGGGAATCCACATCTGGAACGGGAATATTCCGATCTTGAAAAAGAAACCTATCATGAAAAGGCTAAGGCCAACGAGAAACACTGGAGTTTTAAACGTCGTAAAGGCTGAAAATATTTTTCCTATGTTCGTTGTGCCTGTGACGCCGTACATCAGTGATGTGCCGTAAAGAAGAAAACCGGTCATGAACGCGCCGAGAAGAAAATATTTCATCGCGCTCTCGTTTGATTTCACGCGTTTTCTCATCATGCCGGCGAGTATGTAGAAAGTAATCGACATAGTTTCAAGGCCTATGAAAACCACGAGAAGGTCGTTAGCATACAGCATAATTACCATGCCGAGCAGCGCGAAGAACAGCAGCGAGTAGTATTCACCGTAATTAATATCAAATCTCTTAAGGTAATCGTAAGAGGACAGAATCGTTATAAGTATTGCCGTCATCGCAATCACAGCGAATGCGCTGTTAAGGGGATTTATTTTCACGAACTCCCCTATTATCACCGCGTCGCGCGAAATGTTCATCACAGTGTAAACTATTGCAGCGGCAACTGAAACTATCGACACGGCAAACACAGGCATTTTCGACTTTCCGGAAAATAGACCCGTAAACAGCGTAACGAGCGCCGCAGCCGCGATGATAATAACTTGAACAATATAAACCAGCTCGGTTGTTTTAATCATTTTGTATTACCAGATAATTTTTTCGTTTGTAAAATATAAAATACATCACTATAAGACCCGTTATTCCTCCGAGTACGTCAAAAACAAAATCGTAAAAATCGCAGGACCTGTTCGGCACGAAATACTGGTGTATCTCATCTGTCAAGCCGTAGAACGCTGTTACCGCAAGTCCGGAAATCAGGTAATGCTTTTTGAATAACAAAAACTTTTCCTGATTCATAAACATCCATGCCGCCGACAGGCAGAACACAAAATACATCAAAAGATGTATAAGTTTGTCGCTCAGCAGGAAAGCCGTTTCGGGCAGTTTGTCTCCTGGTATCGACGATGCCGTAAAAACCGATACCGCAATTACCCAGAATGGCAGGTGGAATTTGAGAAACCTGCCGCCTTTCATTTCAGCTCCGATTTTGCTCCCGGTATCAGATCAATCAGATCCGACGCGATTGTTCCGCTGCTTCCGAACTGGCTGAAAAGCCTGTCCCCGCAGTATCCGTGGATATACACGCCCGATACAGCGCTCTTAACCGCGTCACCGGTCTGCGAAAACAACGATGCGATTATTCCTGAAAGAACGTCGCCGCTGCCGACTGTTGCAAGATTTTCCCTGCCCGTCGAATTTATGTAAAAATACTTTCCGTCCGTTATCACTGTCGGCGAATTCTTCAGAACGAGAACGACGTTATGTTCTGAGGCAAACTTTTTCGACAACCGGTAAAAATCCTTTTTCAGTTCTTCTGTCGTTATGCCCAGAAGATTAGCGAACTCACCGAAGTGAGGAGTGAGAATTATGCTCCTTTTATTCTTCTTCAGATAATCCGTGTAACCTTTAAAAGCAAATATGCCGTCCGCGTCAATTACAAAATTCCTTTCGTTATTCTTCACAAGGTTTCTGAACATTGACATCGTATCGCTGTTTCTTCCGGCACCGGGCCCGACAAGAACAGCGTCAGCCCATTCCGTTTTCCTGTTTATCAGATCGATAGAATCGTTATTCAGATACATATCCGAACCGAGCGGCTGCGTGATAACCTCCGAGGTCTTCGTTTCCATAACCTGATTAAGGCCTCTCGGGAGTCCGAGTATTACCGCTCCGCTGCCAGTCCTGATCGCCGCCTGAGAGCTAAGATACGCCGCTCCGGAAAAACCTTCGCTGCCCGCGAGAATAAAGAGTTTTCCGTTGGTATATTTATTCGAATTGATATCTCTTTCGGCTAATCCCGAAACAGCATCGTATTTTTCAACCTCAAAAATGCATTCGCAGTTGTATTTACTGAACATGTCATCCGGGATACCTATATTCACGGTTTCGACTTTTCCCGACAGTTTCCTTCCTTCGTAAAACAGCGTATCGAATTTTTTCACACCCATGGAAATTGTAACATCAGCTTTCAGGCATACGTTTTTGTTAAGGTATGAATCAAGTCCTGAAACAGTGTCGATGGCAGCAACAAACTTGCTGTCTATGCCGTTTATCGCCCTGAAAATACTTTCAGTTTCCGTGTCAAGCTTACCCTTAAACCCGATTCCGAAGACAGCGTCGACAACAAGGAATTTTTTATCCTCAAGTTTTTGTACGGCATTCCTGCCGCTTAAAATCTCAACGCGGCTGTCCTTCAGATTCCGAAGCAGCTCAAAATTAAGAAGAGCGTCCCCTTTCAATGATGAAGCATCTTCTGTAAGAAGAACTGTCGATTTAATTCCGGCAATTGCAAGATGTCTGGCAATCACAAAACCGTCGCCTGCATTATTCCCTTTGCCGCAAATTATTAAAACACCGCTGCAGAATTCATTCCTGTAATATTCCGAAATCAAGCCTGCGGCGTTTTTTCCAGCGTTTTCCATAAGAACAACAGAAGGAACGGCTATATCAGATATTATTGCCTTTTCAGCTTCAAGTATGTCCTTATTAAAGAAAACGTTTATCATCAGGATATAAGTTTTTTCAATTCTTTGACTGCGCCAGCTATGTCTTTTGCCTTGAAAACCGACGCACCGGCTACGAACATATCGACGCCGGCATCGGAGACTTCTTTAATATTCGCCGGTCCAAT
>CAIKZJ010000456.1 GCA_903831845.1 uncultured Ignavibacteriota bacterium | reverse complement strand
TTGCAATGTACCTGTGTATGATTCTTTCGGCTACCTTCACTATGTCGCTTGTGGCGGTCACCGTGATATCCGATTTTTCTTCCTGCTCGAAATCGCCGAAGTCGTCCGCAATCCTGTTCAGCGGCTGCGAAAGCTTCGAGCCGTCTCTGTAAAGGGCGTTCGACTTGAGTCCGAGCGACCATGACATCATGTATGCCTTTTTCATATCTTCAACGGAAGCGTGATTCGGCAGATTGATTGTCTTGGAGATCGCGCCGGATATGAACGGCTGAGCCGCCGCCATTATCTTGATGTGCGCTTCGGGCGAAATGTATCTGGTGCCTTTCTTTCCGCACTTCGCGGCGCAGTCGAATATCGGATAATGCTCTTCTTTAAGATGAGGCGCGCCTTCGATTGTCATCGAACCGCAAATGTAATCGTTTGCTTCCTCAATCTGCTCCTTGGTGTATCCGAGAGCTTTGAGTATGCTGAAGTTGAAATCGTCAAGCTGTTCGTCGCTGAAGCCGAGAACGTTCTTGCAGAACGAAGCTCCGAGCGTGAATTTATTGAACGCGAAATTAATGTCGAACACGCCCGGCAGAGATTTTTCTATCTGCTTTATGACTTCCATCGTGAAACCTTTGTCGGCTAAACTCTGCGGGTTTATGTGCGGGCATCCTATTAAAGAGCCGTAACCTTTTGTGTACTTTATAATGTCGTCTGTTTCGCTGTCGGAATATCCGAGTTTCTTAAGCGCTGGCGGAACAGATTCGTTTATAATCTTGAAATATCCGCCGCCGGCGAGCTTTTTGAATTTTACGAGAGCGAAATCAGGCTCGACGCCCGTCGTGTCGCAGTCCATCAGCAGTCCGATAGTTCCAGTCGGGGCTATGACCGTTACCTGAGCGTTCCTGAAACCGTATTTTTCGCCGAGCGAAAGCGCTTCTTCCGCGTCTTTTCTCGCCGCGTCGAGAAGGTCGTCGTCGATGCAGAATCTCTTGTTGATTCCCATCGGATAAATCGAAAGTCCTTCGTATTCTTTCTTGTTCGCGTTGAACGCCGCTCTCTTGTGGTTGCGGATTATACGGAGCATGTTGTCGCGGTTTTCTTCGAACTTCGAGAAAGGTCCGTGTTCGCGCGCCATCTCCGCAGATGTAGCGTATGATTTCATGTGGAGAATCGCCGTGATGCATCCCGTCAGCGATAACGCTTCGGGTGAATCGTACGGGATTCCGAGTATCATTAATAATGCGCCGAGGTTCGCGTAACCGAGCCCCAGTGTTCTGTAATCGTATGACAACTGCGCTATGCTGCTGCTCGGGAATTGAGCCATCAGCACGCTGATTTCAAGAACTATAGTCCAGAGACGCGTCGCGTGCCTGAACGCTTCCACGTCAAACTTTTCGGTTTCGAAACTGTAGAACTTGACGAGGTTCAGTGAAGCAAGGTTGCAGGCCGTGTCGTCGAGGAACATGTACTCGCTGCACGGGTTTGACGCCTTAATATCGCCGCCGGTCGGGCAGGTGTGCCATTCGTTAATAGTGGTGTGGAACTGGATTCCCGGGTCGGCGCATGCCCAAGCTGAGTATGCGATATCGTCCCAGAGTTTCCTCGCCTTTAAAACTTTCGCGGGTTTCGGCGTGCGGCTTTCTGCCGCAGATTTCTGAAGTTCGGTTCTCCAATAGAGATTCCAGTCGCTGTCCATTTCGACAGCTTTCATGAACTCGTTCGTGGCGCGGACGCTGTTGTTCGAGTTCTGGCCGGATACCGTAGCGTATGAATCCGAATTCCAGTCCGTGTCGAAAGTCGGAATGAATATTTCCTTGAACCCGAGTTTCGCGAGATGAATTACTCTCTCTATATAATTCTCGGGAATGTATGCTTTGCGCGCTTCTCTTACAGCCTGCGCAAGAACCTTGTTGGTGGCTCTGTCGGTGCCGTCATTTTCCGGGTGAACGCTGTCACACGCGGCAAGTATCTTGTTGAGGTGGTAATTGAGCGTCTTCGAGCCGGCAACGAGCGCGGCTACTTTTTCTTCTTCTACAACTTTCCAGTTGATAAAATCTTCGATGTCGGGATGATCGAGATCGAGCACGACCATCTTCGC
>CAIKZJ010000455.1 GCA_903831845.1 uncultured Ignavibacteriota bacterium | reverse complement strand
TGCAATGTGATTATCTGTCTGTCCCATCTCGGATACGGTTACGACACGCAGTTAGCTATGACAATTCCCGGAATACACATTATTCTCGGCGGACACGACCACGCTTTCTCGACACAGCCCGTACCGGTGCCCAACCCGGCGGGTTTCAACACGCTCATCTGCAGAGCCGGTTCTTATTACGAGTATGCCGGAAAAATGAAATTCAATTATAACAGTGGAACCGTAACACTTACAAACTATCAGTTAATAAGCTTAGACTCATCTGTTCCGCGCGACGACACTGTCAGGGCATCGCTCGATTCGCTGAAACCCGGCATTGTTGCGAGATACGGAAACGTATTCACAAGCACTGTCGCTTTCGCGCTCAATGATATTGTTCCTTCATTCAATCCGGTTGCTCCCGAACGCGATACGCCACTCGGAAATTTCGTAACGGATGCGCACAGGAACACGACAGGCACGCAGATAGCGCTTACTGCCGTAGGACTTTTGTCGCAGCCGCTTTACCGCGGTTCGGTGAAAGGCGAAGACCTGCTTAGAGTAGCTCCTTACGGATACGATACTTCAAACGGACTCAACCTGAAACTCGTAACTTTCGGTATAACGGGTAGTGAACTTAAAAGAGGTCTTGAACTCGTGCTCTATGCCGCGGGAATTGACGCAAGCTACATGCCGCAATCATCAGGCCTGAAATTCGATTACAATTCAACGCAGCCGGTCGGATTCAAGATAATTCAATCATCAATGAAGATAAACGATACGCTCATAAACCTTTCGAACATTTATTCCGTGACAGCCAACCAGGGACTTTACAAGGCGCTTACGCTGCTGGGTATCAGCGTGTCAAACCTTCAGGTAACGCCCGTGAACGAATATACCTCACTTTACGGATACGCGCGCGAGCTGAGAAAAATCTCTTATAACACGCAGGGCAGGATTAAAGATGTCAGCGTTACTTCGGCTGTTAACCCCGTAGTATCAGTACAGAATTTTGAACTGTTCCAGAATTATCCCAACCCGTTTAATCCTTCGACGAATATTAAATACACGATTTCCAAAAAAAGTTTTGTAAACCTGACGGTTTATGATATCACGGGAAGAAAAATCGCTGTACTCGCGGACGAATTAAAAAATGCCGGTTCCTTTAACCTGGTATTTAAAGGCGGAAGCCTGTCGAGCGGGATGTATTTTTATAAGTTAACTATTGACGGCTCGAATTCCGTTACAAAAATGATGATTTTGCTTAAATAGCCGCAGGATAAAGTTATTGAACATTAATATTTTATTTCTGATATTAAAATACCGTTAATAAAAATTTTCAAAAGGTTAAACATAGGGGGAATATTATGTTTAATAAATTCTTTATACCGGCAATTATTGCTCTCCTATTATCCGGCACTCTTGCAGCACAGCATACCTATAACCGATTCATTCAGACTCCTTTTAAGATACAGTTCAACGGCGACGCGTTAAAAGGCGTCCGCGCCGACGGAAAAGCGAACACATACGGCTTGCCGTCTGTAAAGAAATTTCTTTCGGGATTTAGCGACAAAGAGCAAATAGATAGTTATGTAAGTTTCACTTTTGTAAATACAGGCTGCACAACAATCTATGATTTATGCTCTAACGGAACACCTGTTGCGATCTGGCAGGATCCGACAGCCCTCGATAACATTCACGCAGTATTCATGACTGCGCCGCTTGGTGACGGCACATCATTCCCGAACAGAAGATCAAAGTATTATTATTCTTCTGACAGGGGAACGACCTGGACGTATGCGACCGATGTTCCGGTTGGAATAAAAAGCGGCTTCCCATCAATTGGCGTATTTTCCGACGGTTCGGCTCTGATATCCAACCACAGCACTCACGGAGGAACAATCAGCAGATGCTGTGCTTATAAGGACGCCTTTCCGGGCACAGGATCATTC
>CAIKZJ010000454.1 GCA_903831845.1 uncultured Ignavibacteriota bacterium | reverse complement strand
GGATGAAGATGACGATGAAGAAATAATGGAATGCGATTTCGATCACTGGTACGATGCTTTAAAGTACGCTTATATCAACGTAGGAAAGAAAGTAATATATGAAGTGGACGAGGATAAAAAGGAACAAATTAAAAAAAGGATGCAGCGGTATGCAAATTCAATGTAACAACGGCGAATGGCAGAAAAACTCGAAGAGATTTTTTGAGAAATTTTTCTTCGAGCAATTTTCATTTGAGGATTTCGAAGATATGGTGTTCTCATGCCGCAGCGAACAGGAATTAAAAGAACTGGATATGGCTTTTCTGATTGACAAGGTTTATGGCGGGGTTCTGGACGAAAGGCAATCATTGGCCTTGAAGTGCTTAATAACAAACATTGCAACAAAATTCATAAAATAAATTATCATGGCTAAGATATTAAAGAAAAAATCCGATAAAGTTCTGATTGATTACAGAACGATGGATTTGGGGGACCGGGAAGTATTCAGGGAAGTTTCGGCGAGAATGCAGAAATGGCTTGATGATGGAATCAATATGATGAATAAAGAGGAAATATTGCAGATATATCAGCAGATTGAGTGTTATGTTGATCAGAAGCAGGTCCCGCTCGGTGCAACGAGTAAAGTTATCGGAAATTATATGAGAGAGGCGATTGAAAAGGGGGTTATCAATGCGACCAGTTTTAGGACCACGCGCGATAAGAACGGACTTGTTACATACTGGGTTGATAACAAAGTCGGGCAGGTGTATGACGGATTGAATTCCTTGCTCGATGATGTGAAGAGTTCAATCAACGTTGAGAATGATGATTATGAAGGCAATGACGGAATAGAATACGGCGTTTCGAATGCGTTGGATAAAGTAAACAAGGATAAGAAGTTATGGCAACAGTACAGGCTTCCATGCGGTAAACTTCAGAACAAACTCGGGCTTTCCTTCTCATATACAGGCTACAATCCCCGCGTAAATCTTCCGAACGGCGATATCTACATGAAGCAATACCATCCGAAAGATGTTGTTGTGGACCCGGCCTCAAAACTTGAATTCTTTCTTGATGCAAATTACTTATTCCGCAGGGAGAGAATACCGGTTGAGGACGCGGCCGCATTGTTTGAATCTCTCGGGCTCGATCCTGAAATGGCTAAGCATAACACTGACAGGATTGAAAGCGCCTATTACCTGAAATCGACTGACAAAGCAATCCCGGCTCAATACATGACAATATGGTGGGTTGAATGGAAGAAGAAATATATAAATAAAATTTCGCTTGAAGAGGCGGGAATTGACGGGCACATCGAACAGGAGCAGATGCATTTCTTCGAGGGCCTGTTTGTCGAAAAAGAAGGTCTGTTATGGTACGGCGAAAACAAATATGTCGATAATGACGATTTGGAGAGTTACCAATTCGGGACCGTGCCTTATTACGATAAGCACAGCGGAACCAGGCTTCATCCTTCAGGCATACCGGAAAAGTTGTTGAACGCTCAGGATATATGGAATCTGATGGGAACGCTGAAAATCAATAACGTTATCCTGAGAAGCAAGCTGCGAATGATGGTAAGAGAGCGATTAGGCAAGGCATACGGCGAGGATGTGATTAATAATTTCATATTCAAAGGCTCGATTCTCGAAATACCGGAAAGCGAGGACCCGGAAAATACCGACATCCGCAAAGAATTTCAAACGGTTGAATATCCCGCTATACCAAAGGAAGAGATTGACAGGTTTATGGAAATGGTTGAACAGTCAATCAAAGACAACTCGCTCACACACGAATCCATAACGGGGGAATTCCCGCAAAAGGGAAACATATCCGGAATTGCTATTACAAAGCTTAAAGAGGCGAATCAGTCAAAACTCAGTTACAAAACCCTGAACTATGAATGGGCCCCGACAATCGAAACAAAGAGAATGTACTACATTATGGCGATGGAATGGGATGAAGGAGCATTTGTGAAGGTGAATCTGAAGAATCGCGACACAAAAGGATATATCCCGATAAACACTAAAATGAACGGTGTCGAATACGATGAATTCCTTGCACGTAATTATCCAGGGATGGATATTGCCGCGGCCGCGGATGAGTTCGAAGAATTCAACCAGGTTGTTTTTGTGTATCCGAAAAAGGATGATTCAGGATTGCCGCCGGACCCGCTCTTCTTCAAAGAGAATACCTTCGTGATGATAAACATGCTGAAAGATTTCGAGAAGGGCGTATTCAAACTTAAAATTGCTGTCAATTTCGAATTCGGTTCTGAACGCAACAAACTGGAAGATTTAGTATGGGCTTCCGGATTACACGAGAGAGACGAATTCCCGCTTGATATCCTGCTCGAAATGAAAGGCGGTTTCTTCAAACACAATAAGCAGAGGATTATGGACGGAATCAAAAAGGAACGCGAAGAGAAGATGCTTGCCGAACAGATTATGCAGCGCGGTCCCGAGTTTATGAATCTCGTGCAGCAGGATATGCAGAAGTTTGATGCAATGACGAATAATACTCAGCAGGGCGGGAATGCGTAATGGACGAGGTATTCAAAAAGATAGAGTATCCGTTCGGCGAGGATGATAAGAACGAGTATTATGAATTTTATTGTCCGGGATGCAAATATACTCACCATGTCAGGGTTACCGGGCCGGATGCATGGCAGTGGAACAAAGATACGGTTAAGCCAACAATCAATCCTTCTCTTATGGTTAATAAGCATATCCCTAAGCTGTTATGTCATTCATTCATACGAGAAGGCAGAATTCAATTCCTCGGGGATTGCTGGCATGAATTAAAGAATCAAACAGTGCCGTTGCCGCCTTGGAGTTTTTATGAATCGTTATAAGCAAAAAATATCCCATAAAAAGAATTTCGATTTGTAAAACATAATTTTGTATCAGTGTAAAATGAAAAAATTAAAATTAAATATTTTATGAAAACGGGAATAAAACTTTTCAACAGCATTTCAGCATACATTTTTTCAATAGTGTTCACTATCCGCGTAGCGTTCTTGCTATGCGGCGTTTCTTTTTTCGATAAAAGAAACGCATTCTTAAACGGGATGGAGGACCGCACGGGCGATACATACGAACGGAAAGATAAAAAGGGAGAAGGGGACAATCCTGATGATGATGCGGACGATAAGAACAAAGGCGATGAACCGGATAAGGATGATAAACCTGACGAGGATAAAAATAAAGCAGGGGATACGGGCGGAAGAGACAATCAGGACGGCGAGGAAGTTATTTACAAGGTGGGGGACAAAGAACTTAACGAAACGGAATTCAAAGAACTGGTTGAAGATGCAAACAAGCATTACGAGGACGATATAACAAAGTATCCCGAAAAAACAATGATGAAGATTCTCGAGGACCGTGTGAACATGAAAAAGGGTTCCGCGGCTCTGAACGATAAGAATCAAAGAGTTTCGCAGAAAGAGCGCGACCTCGAAAAGGAAAAGGAAATGCTCGATGCCGCCAAAATAGAATTTTCGCGGCAGGAAACCGCTCTGAATACCGAAAAGGTAAAGTTAGAGAAGGATATTGCCGATTACGATGCGAGGATAAAAGCGAATAAGGAACTTATGAAGAAGGATCCGGAGGACGAAGAAAACGACACGAAGAAGAATAAACTGATTGTTAATCAGGAGCTTGCAGTAGCCGAGAATAAAACGCTCGAAAAAGATATTCAGGCTGCAAAGTTGAATATTCAGAAAATTGACAACCAGTTTCAGGTCAATTATACACTGAGCCTTATCGATGAACTTCTCATCGGAATACCGGAGCTCAGGACGAAGGAACATCCGCTTGACATCCTGGAAGCTGTCGGGAACAAAAGGATAGCCTCCGATTCTGAAGATGCAATAAAGGCATTTATCGTAACCGATATCGTAAACGGATTCAATCAGTCCTTCGGCAGAAACAAAAACTCAAAAATCGGAATAATCGATTATTATAATTTTAATTCCAACAAGTATCTACCTTCCTTGACATCCGCTGCACAGTCAGATAAGGGCAAGGGAAAGGAAACAGACGACACAAAGGGTAAAGGTGATAAGAAAAAGAAGTATGTAGAATTCAAAGAAGGCAATGCGCGAAAAGTAATACAGGATTTGGCGAGGAAACACAAACTTAGTCCGGGTTCCTCTTCCGGCGGCGGAGCCGGGGACCAGAAGTCCTCGGGTTCAAAAACACGCGAAGATATTGCGACCGGTATTAAAGGCCGTTTCGGAATTTAGTACCTATCCACAGCGATAAGCATTATTGAAGTGGTGTAAGAGGAGTTTAAAAATATTTTTTAACTCTTTAACATTACGGAGATAATTTTATGTATCCCACAGTAGTTTTAATTGTGTCATTAATACTCATGGCACTAATCGTTTATGCAGTCGTAAGGACTGTAAAAGCTATACCATTCGGCCTTAATTCACTGATATTCGGAAACGAACCAACCTGGTCCGGAGCGAAAACATCCGGCGTATTTGATGATAAGATCCGAATTGATATTGATGATAAGGTCTATGATGATAGAACGCTGAAGGCAAGATTAACGTATTTAATTGACATGTTCTCAGCCTCGAAAGCGAAAACTTCTATTGTCAAAGCGTATGACAGAACCACGTTGAAGGATATTCTTTCACTGAACGCAGGATTCACTTCACAGAGCACGGCTAATACTGCCCTTGATATCAACCTCGGAGCCAATGTGAAAGATAACGTCCTTCAGGAACATATTCTTGAACTCGGATTTACCCCGACAGACGGCGATTACACAAACATGGTTCAGATTAAATTGAAGGATACGGGCGATTCTTCAACTGTACGCGTTTATCCGCTTGATAAAACAAAAAAGATCGGTATCAGCAGCGGAGTAACCGTTCCGGCAAACACAATAATCAGCGTACTTGCAACCTCATTCGCGGATAATTCAAAGTCAGTGGACCCGATTTCCGCACAGGCGAGAATGATTGAGAACTATGTTCAGATCATGAAATCACCTTTTGAAATCGGCGATATTGCACAGCTCGAAGATACCTACACAAAAGGCACAGAATTATCGCAGGATGATTCAGATGCGAGAGACTTCCTTCTGATGTACGGCGAAAAAATGCTGCTTTCAGAATCCCCGGGCGTTTACAAAAAGACTGCAAGGCTCGGAAACTCAGACGATAAAGTTCAGCAGGGCATAATGAGAGGCCTTATCCACATGCTCAAATACGGCAATCTGACAACCGGAGTTGTTTCCCCGGCTGCTCAGTCGTACACAACCTGGTCGTACAACGTATTTGACAGATGGCAGTGGGACCTCTTCTCACCTGAGCATGACGATGTGGCGGATGTAAGGCTTCTTGTCTGCAACAAAGCCATGAGAAAATTCTTCTGGGAAGAAATCAAGGCTAAGAGAATGTACTGGGAAGATACGAAGGCATACGGTCCGTCAATGAAAGTGAAAACTGTTTACACGGACGCGGGCGAATTCGATTTAATGGTACATCCGAAGATTCACGCGAGATATCCGGACATGGAATATCCGATGGGTCTTGCCTTAACGCTCCCGATGGTTGAAATGAAAACCATGATTCCGGTTTACATTAAAGCCGGTATTCAGGATAACGACCAGATGGGCTACAAGGCGGAATACAGATGGGCCTGGACGTTCATGCTCCACAACATCGGAACGTCGTACCACGGAATATTGTGGCCGCTCGGAAGATAGGAATTCAATTAACGG
>CAIKZJ010000453.1 GCA_903831845.1 uncultured Ignavibacteriota bacterium | reverse complement strand
TGTGCCCTTCGAATCGTCATATAACTTCAATACCTGTCCGACATATATCGTTCCGTCTTTATCGAGATCGTTCCATTTAATCAGCTGCTTTACCGTCAGGTCATTTTCATCGGCAATAGCGGCAAGCTTATCGCCTTTCTTGACTTTGTATGTCTTGTTCTTTGTCGAAGTGGTTTTTTCCGTCTTCTTGTTTGTCTTCGAAGGTTTTGATACCGTAAGCTCCTGTCCAGGCACTATCACGTCGCTGTCAAGATCGTTCCATTCACGCAAATCCTCGACCGATACGTCATATTTATCCGCTATGAGAGTCAGGTTCTCGCCTTCTTTTACTTTGTGCGTCTTTCCTTTCTTGTTCGTTGAAGTTTTCTTTTCTTTTGTCGTCTTCGGTTCCTTAACGTTCAATTTCTGTCCCGCGTATATGACGTCTCCGTCAAGGTCGTTCCAGTCCTTCAGGTCCTCGACAGTAACGTCGTAATCGTCCGCTATTGTGGATAAGTTCTCGCCTTCTTCAACTACATGGACCGTCGCGTTCTTTACTGTCTTTTCTTTCTTCTCTGTTACTTTTTTATCCGAATATATCTTCAGCTTCTGTCCTACAAGTATCTTGTCTCCTTCGATGTCGTTCCAGTCCTTTATTTCCGAAGTCTTCACTCCGTATTGCTCGGCTATTGTGCTCAGATATTCGCCTTCCTTTACCACGTGTATCTGCTCTTTGCCTTCGGGCTTCTTCTTATTCACCTTTTCGCCCGTATTGTTTTTCTTTTTCTCGTTTTTGTTTCCGTTGTCCTTGTTTTCCTTCTTCTCGTTGTTGTTCTTTCTTACATAATCTTTTCTGACTTCATTGTCGTTTTCGCTCTTGTCCTTAACTTCAGTATCTTTCTTCTCCTCGTCTTTTATTCCGTAAAAAAGCTTATACTGTTTTTCGGTGAAATATATGGATAGAGTCTGGTTCGGTTTCGGCGATGTGCCCCATGCCAGGTTGTTCCAGTACCTTATATCCGATTCCCTTACCTTGAAAGTATCGGCGACAGACGAAAGGAATTTATTGCCTGTATATGTGTAATCCAGCTTCTTCTTGTTATGCGTTGTCACGGCGTACCTCTGGTCGCCCGGGTCGTAGTTGTTTACGGCATATGTTGTGACCGATATGGCTGTTGAATAGTAGGACTGGCTTTCGTTTCCGACAAATTCAGGCTCGATGGAACCGTTGTCCCTGTAATCGGAGGAGTTCTTATAATTCTTGATGAATGTCTTGTATGTACCCTGCGGTATCCTTAACTGATAGGGAACATCATATTTGGGCACTACGTCGCTTGTAAGCTCGGAATTCAGTTCGCGTATGGTTTCAATGTCCGATTCAGAATACTGCGCGACTTTATCAAGTGACAGTTCTCCGGTTAAGTTTATTCTGTCGAATGATATCGGCTTGCCTAATTCAATATCCTTAAAACCGTATCCAGCCGGGTCCCTGAATATGAATGAGAGGGCAATTATTGACGGTACGTAATTTTTTGTCTCTCCGGGCAGCGAACTCCTGATTTCCCAGAAATCCTTTGTGTTGTATTTGCTCAAGGCGTTTGTAATCCTTCCAGCTCCGGCATTGTATGCGGCCCAGGCAAGATACCAGTCGCCGAAGGTTCTGTAAAGATCCTTCAGGTGCCTTGCTGCCGCGTCTGTCGATTTTTCTATATCGCGCCTGTCGTCCCTGTAACTGTCCTGATTAAGGCCGTATGCCTTCCCGGTCGCGGGCATGAATTGCCAGAGACCTACGGCGCCGGCTCTCGATACGATAGTCGGATTAAGTCCTGATTCCTGTACGGAAAGGTATATCATCTCTTCCGGGGCATTATGGTAACGCAGTATCTTACGCATTATCGGGAAATATTTTCCCGACCTGTACATAGTTTTATCTATGAAAGATTTGCCCCTGTCTGTCTTCGAGAAGAAATCTATGTATTCCTCGACTGCGCTGTTCTTGATGAGCGGAACGTCGTTGCCGTCGGGAAGAGGCTCTACGTCTTCAGTCACGCCCGAATTAAGGCTTATAACCTCGTAACCCACGCCGTATTTCTTCGCGAACTTGAATACAAGGCTGTTCTCCGGAATGTTTGTCTGTGTGTAAAGGTAGTCCTGTGAAATGCTCTTTGCAAGACTGACGAAATCGTTTTTCCATTTTACGTTCGCCGAATCGTCTATGAGCCTTACGTTGACTTTCTTAAGCGTTTTGAGCGCATCCTCGAACGTCGATTTCGCTTTTTCCGGCTTTTGATTCTGATTGTATTCAAGCGCTGATTTGTATTCAGTAAAAGCGTTGTTTATAATCTTATATACCGACAGGGAATCCTTGGCTCTTTTTATAGCCGGATCCTCGGGTACTGCGCTCGTACAGCCGTTAAAATAAACAGCCGCAACGGCCAGCAGAGTTAATAGCAAATAATAAAAAAACTTCTTACCCGTTCCATAGGCAGAAAAAAAAGTTTTTTCCATATTCTTATACATTAAATTATTGATAAAATATATACGATTATGGGCGTAAATTCAAGTTAAAATTTAACGAAATTCTGTATCTGATATATAAATAATGAGGTTATGTTTTTTTCGAATTATTTTATTTGAGGATGAAATGCAGAAAAACAGCGGATTTTTAAAAATACAAAACGCCGTATAAATTACGGCGTTTTGTAAATTCATATAAGGGGATATATGATTTTAATAATCGTCTTTGTCCTGCTGATCTAATTTCAGATGAAATGTGAAATCGTATCCCGAAAACTTCGTGTCTGTCCAGAGGTTTTTCATAGCGATTCTCTTTTCGAGCATCGTATTGAGTATGTTGTTTTCACCGAGTACAGACTCAACGTTTATTTTCCCGTTTTCCAGTACTGTTACTGTGACAAAAGCTTCTCCTTCGATGTTTTTGTCTTCATAGTAAAGGCTTACGGGCGACTTCAGAACGTCCAGAATTTCTTTGCGAATCTGGTACCTGAGGTCCGAAACTGTTGACGGTTCGTTATTGTCGGCTTTTACGAAACCTGCCGTTACGAAGAGCATTATTACTCCTATTACAGCCGGTATTATTGATTTTGTGAATCTCATTTTTGTTTCTCCTTGTTGTTGTTTTTCAATTTCACTACTTAAGTAATATTCGTATTTTGTTTGAAAAAGTTTCAGTGTAATAATTCTACACAGTAGCCCGGGCTTATTATGTTGAAATTATTATACTTAAAATCCGGCTGATGGAAAAAAATTATAAATTTACGGTTCCGAACATAAAGGACAGGCAAAGACTCGACAAATATAT
The DNA here is from genome assembly GCA_903831845.1 of uncultured Ignavibacteriota bacterium. GTDB lineage: Bacteria > Bacteroidota > Ignavibacteria > Tepidaquicellales > Tepidaquicellaceae > CAIKZJ01. The sequence goes on along the minus strand of CAIKZJ010000453.1, from coordinate 15,161 downwards.
TACGATGTTTGTCGAGAACGCCACACGTACGAAGGTCCAGAAGTCAATAAATATGGGCAATGTGCTTGTCAACGGTAACTTCGTTAAATCGAATTATATCCTGAAGCCGTTCGACGAGATTGAGATAGAGCTCCCTGTTCCCGATAAACAGGAAATTCTTCCGGAGAATATTCCTCTCGACATAGTATTTGAAGATGATTACCTTCTGATAGTAAATAAGCCTGCCGGAATGGTGACTCATCCGGCGTATAAAAACTATTCGGGCACGCTTGTAAACGCCGTTATGTATTATTCCATGCAAAAGAAAGATTCGCTTTCAAACCTGAACGGTTTCGAAAGAGCGGGAATCGTTCACAGGCTCGATAAGGATACATCGGGTCTTCTGGTAATAGCCAAAGACGAAGTAACGCACAGCAAACTTTCAGATTTGTTTATGCGGCATAATATCGAAAGGGAATATCACTCGATAGTCTGGGGACACCTGCGCCAGAAAAGCGGCATGATTGAAGCTAAACTTGCAAGGGACAAGAAAGACAGGAAAAAAGTCGCGATTGTCCGTAATGACGAGGAAGGCGGTAAGAATGCGATTACAATGTATGAAGTGATTAAGGAATTTGATTTCCTCAGCCTGATTTCTCTTCGCCTTAAGACGGGAAGAACTCACCAGATCCGCGTTCATTTATCTTCAAAAGGACATCCTGTTTTCGGAGACGAAACTTACGGAGGAAGACAGCCGCATTCGGTTAATCTTACCAATAACGTAAAGGCCAGAATTAAAAATCTTCTTGATTTGATGCCGAGGCAGGCTCTTCATGCGAGAGTTCTCGGATTTGTCCATCCGAGAACAGGCGAAAAACTTCATTTCGAATCAGAACTTCCCGATGATATGAAAAATATCCTGGAAATACTTGACAGTGAAAAGGACTAATGCTTGTTCATAAGTTCCAGATGACTTATACGTCCCCCGAGATGCCCAGTGTATATCATCATCAGATTCACTGCTATAAGTAAAACAAGCAATATTATGCCGTACCAAACCGGCACGTTCTTCGGGCCCCTGAAAAGAAACAACCCTATGAGCGAGATGCCCGCTGTAATTTCCATCGCTATCATGCTCACGCGCGCAAAGTCTTCGTGAGCGTCAATCTGGTCTTCTGAAATTCCTTCAAGACCCTTCACGACTCCTTCTGCATTTCCGCCGCTTATGAATACCGGTATTGTAATCAATCCGATAAGAACCAGCATAACCATGCTGAATTTTTTTATCGAGTCGTTATTGGTTATTACTCCGTATCCCGCCGCGAGTATGACAAATGCGGTACCAATTATCGGAAAATGGTTGAGTATTAGATGCAAATGTGCTGAGTTTGGCATTTTATCTCCTTTATCAGAAGAACATTATTATTCTTAAAAAATTCCTCGTCAGAAAATATAAGGTATAAGCCGTTTGGTCCTCTTCATGTAATCCGCATAAGAAGGAAATGCCGCGGACAATAATTTTTCCTCATAACTTAGTTTTAAAAACATGTTTACTGCAAGAAGCGCCCAGTATGCGATTCTTGCGTAGCTGAACTCTCCGGCTACCAGGCATAATGTCATGCCAAGCACTGAAGTGTACATCGGGTGGCGGATTACTCTGTATGGTCCTTTCGACAAAATGCTGATACCTTTAAGAGGCTCCGGGGAAACGTTGAATCTGAATTTCATTAAGTACATGGACCAGAGGCCTGTGAATATTAGAAGTATGTATAATGAAAGAAGTACGTAGTTCTTCGGATATGCGCTGCCGGAAATGTAAATCAGCGCAATCAGCGCAAACTGAAATATTACATGAACAGCAGACCTTAACGAGCCCGGCCTAATATCAATCATCCGAGTTTAATTACGTCTTCGACGTCGCGTCTTGGAGTCGCCTTTACCTGTTTGCCGTATCCGAGCCTGATTATCATCTGCGGATAGTAATTGGTCTTAATCAGTTCGCGAAGCTTGTCGAAAAGTTCCGGGACTTCAAGCGGCTGGTTCAGGTATGAAGCGGAAATGCCTTCCCAGCTTGCCCTTAAGAGCAGCCCTGAAAGCGACATGCCCGTCTTCAGCCAGTCTAAAGGCTTGTTGTTCTTGCTTTCAAGAACCGCAAGAAGCGGCGACCCTTTTATAAGGTTCCTGTCTCTGCCTGCCTGTATATCGCCCCAGTTCAGGTTGCCTATAAAGAACGGACTGCCGAAAGAAATAAGGTCTCCCATCCCGAACGCGTATCCCGGAATTCCGTCCTTGCTTGAAGTGCGGTTCGGATGAACCCACTGCGCAAGTTCCCTGCAGAAGCTTTTATTCTGCGACTGCATCCTGTCGCCCTGCTCTATCAGCTTCGTCATCTCTTCGCGGGTTTCTTTGGAATCAATTTTCAGGAATCTGATTTCGGGGTCGGATCCTGCCGCATTGTTCAGTTTGCTGAACGTGATCTCGTCTATTATTTCTTCCGCGTAAGGAAGCCTGTTTGTCCTTCTGTTGGGAATCGCCTTGAAAAATATCTTGTCGTCGTCCGAAGGCTGGTAATCCCTGGTTTTTACTTTTACAGTCGCAAGCAGGTCGTTGTCGGTCTCTTCGGGGAAGTAAGTTACTTCGGGTTCGAATCCGAAATATTTCATTGTCACAAGGAGATTTGTAAGCGCAGCGCCGCATGATATTATCAGCTCCCTGTCGTCCGGGTCGATTACCGGAAGCGCCCTTGTTCTGTCTGCATAAAGGTTCAGCGATTCTTCGTGAACCTCGAAGATCCAGGGCTGGGTGTTGTGCCCGGATGGCGCCAGTATTGCGTACCGGACGAAAAATTTAAACTTTTCTTTTATGCTTCCGAATGACGGGAAATGGTTTTCCGATACTGTCCACGCGTTTAGATTGTTGCGCATTGTTAAATCTCCTGAATATATTTTGTTTTGAATAAAATACTCAATTATTTCAGAAAATATAATAATAAAATAAAAAATAAAATTTCTTTTTTCATGTCGTTTAGCTAATTTGGAAAAGTACATCCAAATTTTGCCGGGTAACTTATCATCAAAATATAAACGAATCCTTTTCGCGGTATTTATCGCCGCGTTACTTTACGGAACGGCCGTACTGTCGCTTCGTAATTATTACGAAAACAGGAGCGGTGTTCAGAAGTCGGACTGGAACGTTGCAGAGCTTAAGGGCGACGCCCGCAATTTCTTCGACAGGGCGGTTTCTCTTTCTTCTTTTCGCGCGTACGATAACGGCGTGGTTCCGAAAGTCGCTTACTACAGGCCTCCGGGATATCCTATTGTGATGTCACTGCTTTTTATGGTTTTCGGAAGTTCTCTTAAGGCTGTAATTTTGCTTCAGATTCTCCTTTCGGCGCTCATCGTCGTTATTGTCGCTGATACCGGCAGGATGCTCTTTGACGAAAATACAGGGACTCTTACGGGAATCCTGACAATACTCTATTATCCGTTGTGGAACGCTTCCGTAACGATTAACAGCGAGCTTATCTCGATGTTCTACTGGGCTGCTTCAATGTACTTTATGTTCCTATTTGTAAAATCCGAAGACAAGAAAAAGTCCCGCCTTATTTTAAGCGGACTGCTTTCAGGAATGGCAGCGCTTACGAGAGGACAGTTTCTCGTAATAGCCCCGGTATCGTTGTTCCTTGTCTATTGGTCAGAAGTACTCTCCGGGAAGGATAAGTTTATTGCAGCATCGCGCTGGTTTGCGTTTTTCCTCGTTCCGGTCGTTCTATGGGCTGTTTATGCTTATGCTGTTTCCGGATTGTTCGTTGTAGTATCTACACAGGGAATGTATTCACTTTGGTGGGGCTGGTCGCCTGCAGTCGTCGTAGAAGAACTGTATCCGGTATGGAATAATGACTGGTCGCAAATCGCAGTTCCCCCGGATCAGATAGGAGTGCTGGTGTCAACGAAAAGCGCCGGCTGGTTTTTGTCCGAAGTTGCGGGTTTTATTATGCGCTATCCCCGTGAATCTTCTTTGATAGGGCTTTTTAAACTTATGGAAGCATGGGGAATCGAATATTACAACGGACATTCTTTTGCAGGGAATACAATAAGATTCATAAAAATAAACTGGGACCTGATTCTTACAATACCAGCTTTGATTATACTCATCAGGACAAAACAACAATCCGTTTTCCTGAAATTTCTTCTTGTGATTTCTGTAGTGTATACTGTCCTGTCAGTACTTACTGCTGCTCTTTACAGGTACAGGTTCCCTTCGCTTGATATGTTCTTTCTTGTCCTGTCTTCATTTACAATTATTTACTTTTTCGGATATTTAAGAAAACGCAAATTGGATAAACCGCTCCGCTGATTATCTCTCCAGAGTTATTGTTTCCCCGTCAGATTCGAATATTAAAGCGTTGTCTGAATCCGTCCTGTAAATCTTTATCCCGCTTTCCTTGAGCTTCAGCAGAGTCTGCCGCGAAGGTATGTTCGTCCTGTAATTGCCGCCCGCAGATATGACGCATGCGTCAGGACTTACGGCTTTCAGAAATTCATCCGAGGTTGATTTGCCGCTTCCGTGCCGTGCAAGCACGAGAACATCAGACCTCAATAATTTTCCGTATGAATTTATGATTTCACTTTCTTCGCTTATACCCGCGTTACCTGCGAAAAGAAATACCGAGCTTCCGTATGTAACTTTTACCATGAACGCTTCCGATTCCGCTTTTAATAATTTTATCTCTTTAATGCCGAAACCATTTATGCGGTCCGTCCTGTTCGACTGAATGAATTCAGTGCCGGCCGCAGAAAATATATTTTGAACCGCAGGAATTGTTTCTGTCCCCATTATGAACGCAATTCTCCTTACACGGAAATTGTCGTTAAGGTATTTAAGCGCGTAATAATTCTTTCTTATATCGTTCGTGATTATAAGAAGGTCTATTTCCCGCATACCTTTATATTTAAGATAGGGGATTACTCTCCTTGTGTTCGTGTGAATAAAAGGAGTCTCCGTTCCTGCGTCAATAAGTATGTTGCTGCCGTCGGGTGTTTCGATATGAGTGCAGTCGGAATTGCCTAAGCTCAGGACGGTTACTTTGAGATTCTCTTCCTTAAATCCCGCTGTTAACGCGGCTGCGCCGATTATAATGACCGATGCCGTAACTGCAGTAAAAATTCTCTTTCTGTCCGCGGAAGTTAAAATTATCAGAACCAGGTAATAAGTGAAAATCGCAATGAAAGAAATTCCGTAATATTCTATATGACTGTATCTGAAATCGGCCGCACCGTGTATCAGCCATAACTGGAATTTCAGCAGCATTCTGTTGGTGCCGGCTATCAGTTCGCATAAATAAGGGGATGCTGCGCCTGCTGTTATCTGGAAGAAACCGAGTCCGAGCGAAATATTCGAAAGAGGTATTGCAGCAAGGTTTGTTAGAATGCCTGACAGGGATATTTTGGAGAAATAATATACGGTTATCGGAAGTACTCCTGCCTGCGCAGCTATTCCTGACAAAACGAGCATTAGTACTTTATCGATTATCTGACGCATCCCTTTTTTCTGCTTTCCAAGCGAGGGAAATATTTCGCATATTATTTCCATGAAGTATATTATAGATAATACGGAAGCGTATGTGAGAATGAATCCGGGATTGAACAGCTGGCGTGAATCGATGGCTAGTATTATCATCGCCGAGAGTCCTATTATGTTGTAGAAATTTGGCTTTCTCTGAACAACGAATACGAGAAGCATTAAAGAGCCCATAATAACCGCGCGGATTATTGATGCGGAAGCTCCCGTGAAGAAAGTATAAAACAGAAGCGCCGCGATGTATAATATTATTTTAAAGGTCAGACCTGTTCTTAGCATACTAAGCACAAATGAAAGCATAAGTATAACGTAAGCTACATTCAGTCCGGATACTGCGAGTATGTGCATCACTCCCGCCTTTACGAAATCCTCTTTCATTTCACGCGGAATATCGCTTCTGTACCCTGTCACTAATCCGTTGAGGAATGCTCCTTCGTTTCCCCCCACGTATTTGTTTATATTCTCTATAGCATACTTTCGCGCCGGCAGTACAACGTGCATTTTAAGAAAACCCGAATTATCCTTGCCTGTGATTTTTATATCGTCTTTGAAATGTACTCTGAAGGTTTTCTGTATGTCGTTCATCAGCAGATAATTCCTGTAATCGAACTCGCCTGGATTGGCGCCTTCCGGAGCGTCGGCAAGATCGCCGAATAAAATTACCCTGTCGCCCGCTTCTGGAACCACTCCGGCCGAAGTATCTGATGTTTCTTTTGTCTGTCTGACGGTCACAAGCGCGTCTCCCGAAATTTCAAGAGTGTCCTCCGCTGTTATCATCCGCTCGCTCTCCAGCCTGAACTGAAGTTTATCGCTGCCGTTCTCCGGCAGGTCTGAAACAACACCCTCCAGGAAAACGTCTGAATGATTGTATTTAAGATTTATCAGTGAAGTATTATCGGTTTTGCAGAAATCGTAATTTGATTTGGCTATGCCTGTCAGTATGATTATTACGGAAATTATAATGTCGGCTGAATAAGAGTGCAATTCCCTTGAAGTTAAAAGAAATATTATCGCCGTAATAGCCAGTATTATTATCACGAAAGGATTGAATACCATTTCTTTTCCTATGAGGATTCCTGCGCTGAAAAGTATAAATAACCTGAATGCGGGGGCGTTATATAATTTATTAATTAACATAACATTCAATATTATGCTAATGCAAGCGGGTTTTCAAGTCTTTTCCGTATAATTTGTTTCAAAACTCCCTTTTTTAAGCAAACTTTATTTCATAATTTGGCATATGAATACAGTTGAAATAATAAAAAGAAAAAGAGACGGCGGAAAACTTACCAAAGATGAGATAAAATTTCTGATCGACGGATATCTGAACGGCTCTGTAGCCGATTATCAGATAACTTCTTTCCTCATGGCGGTCTATTTCAGAGGGATGGATGACGAAGAAACCCTCAACCTTACCGAACTTATGCTTCAAAGCGGCGATATTATCGATCTTAGTCACATAAAAGGCGTCAAGGTCGATAAACACTCGACCGGAGGCGTCGGCGACAAGACTTCGCTCATTCTCGCTCCGCAGCTTGCTGCTCTCGGTGTATACGTACCTATGATTTCCGGCCGGGGTCTCGGTCATACGGGCGGCACTCTCGACAAGCTCGAATCTATACCCGGATTCAGGATTAACATGGACGAATATGAATATAAAAGAACGCTTGAAAATATAGGTTGCGTTATGATAGGCCAGACCGACAGGCTGGCTCCGGCCGACAAGAAGTTTTACGCGCTGCGCGACGTTACCGCTACGGTAGACAGCCTTCCGCTTATTACATCAAGCATATTAAGCAAGAAACTCGCAGAAGGTGCTGAAGCGCTTGTGTTTGACGTTAAAATGGGAAGCGGGGCTAATATGCAGGATGAAGATGAATCGAGAAAACTTGCGGAACGCCTGGTTTCTGTCTCGAAAAAATTCGGGAAGAAAGCAGTTGCGGTTCTTACGGACATGAAAGAACCGCTCGGGTACAAGATAGGCAACTGGCTCGAAGTTGAAGAATGCCTGGAAGTAATGAACGGAAAGAAAGTCGACGACCTTTTAAAAGTAAACAACGTTCTCGCGGGAGCGATGCTTTTCCTGGCAGGAAAAGCGAAGGATGTCCGGGAAGGCGAAAACATTGCCGCGCAGGCTCTCGAAGACGGACTGGTTTATAAGAAGTTTCTTGATATGACGTCAGCGCACGACGGCGATGCGGAGTACGTGAAGGATTATAAGAACCTCAAGCGCCCGGTATTCAGCAGGAAAATATTTTCCGATGCGGACGGTTTCGTGCACAAACTGGACGCATTCGGTTTCGGCATGGCATCCGTTATGCTGGGTGCCGGAAGAAAAAAAGCCGATGATAAAGTAAGATCTCTTCCCGGAATTATTCTGAATAAAAAATGCGGGGATCCGGTCGTGAAGGGCGAATTGATATGCGAGTTATTTGCGGATGAAGAAAAGAAACTTGATGACGCCGTCCCTTATGTTGAAAAAGCTGTTACAACGGGCGCGGAGAAGAAATCAGGTAAAAAATTAATCATCGATATAATTTACTGATGTTCGGTTTAAGCAGAAGAATATTGTCGCTGTTTTTTTCGGCCGGGTTCGTGGTCCTGGTAATAATATATATTGCCTTTAACAGACCCTCCGAAGAAAAAGTAAACAATGTCAGGCAGGGCTCTGAAACTGAATTCATAACGGTTAAAAGAGTTGTAGACGGAGATACTTTTGTCCTTTCGACCGGCGAAAAGGTAAGGCTGCTCGGTATCGATACCCCCGAGAAATATGAATCGAAAAAACTCGACAGGGATGTAACCTCGAGCGGCAAGGATAAAAAGACAATTAAGAAGCTCGGACAGCTTGCTAGCGAGTATGTGAAGAACCTCGTTGAAGGAAAGAAAGTCAGGCTTGAAAAAGAGCAGAACTATGACGACAAGGATAAGTACGGAAGGCTTCTGCGATACATATATCTTGAAGACGGGACCTGCGTGAACGCCAAAATAATCAGCGATGGTTACGGACAGGTTTACGAAAGTTTTCCGATTTCCAAAACCGCAGAGTTCAGGAAACTGCAGCGGGAAGCCCGTGAGAACAAAAGGGGACTCTGGGGCGATATAGAGGGTTTAGAACAATTCAAATAAAATAATATGAACAATAAAGTCCTGGATACGGCTGTGACATTCGACGATGTCCTGCTCGTTCCTTCAAAATCTAAAGTACTTCCGCGTGAAGTGGACCTTAGAACCAGACTGACTGCCGATATTACTCTCAACATTCCGCTGCTATCCGCGGCTATGGATACGGTTACGGAGTCAGAGCTTGCCATAGCCATCGCGAGAGAAGGCGGCATGGGTATCATACATAAAAATATGAATCCGGAAAAACAGGCGGAACAGGTCGATAAGGTGAAAAGAAGCGAGAGCGGTATGATACGAAAACCGGTGACGCTTCATGCCGGTCATACTATCGGCGACGCCAACAGGGTTATGGAAAAATACCGGATATCCGGCATTCCCATAATCGACGGCGCGGGAAAACTTATCGGCATACTTACTAACCGCGACCTTCGTTTCAATCCTGACGAGCATATCCGTATTGAGAAAATTATGACGAAGGATCATCTCATTACCGCGCCGGTCGGGACCGATCTTATAAAGGCGGAGAAAATACTCCAGAAACACCGCATTGAAAAACTGCCGGTAGTCGACAGGAACGGTTACCTCAAAGGCCTGATAACTTTCAAGGATATTCAGAAAAGAAAAAGTTTTCCCAACGCGTGCAAGGATGAATTCGGAAGACTAAGAGCAGGAGCCGCAGTAGGCATCACAAGGGACACTCTCGAAAGAGTCTCCGAACTGGTTAAAGCGTCTGTCGATGTAGTCGTGGTGGATACCGCGCACGGGCATTCCAAAGGCGTTCTCGACATGGTGAGAAAAATTAAATCAAAATTCGATATAGGAGTTATAGCAGGTAACGTCGCGACAGCCGAAGCGACTGTTGACCTCATTAAAGCGGGCGCGGACTGCGTTAAGGTGGGCATCGGCGCGGGCTCTATCTGCACAACAAGAGTAATTGCAGGCGTCGGGGTTCCCCAGCTGACCGCAATCATGGACTGCTCGAAGGCGGCAAAAAGGTACAACATTCCTGTTATTGCGGACGGCGGGCTTAAACAGACTGGCGATATTCCAAAAGCAATTGCAGCCGGCGGCGATTCAGTTATGATCGGCGGTATGTTCGCAGGAACAGACGAAACTCCTGGCGAAAAGGTTCTTTACGAGGGAAGAAGCTACAAAACATACAGAGGCATGGGCTCTATCGAAGCGATGAAGGAAGGCTCGAAAGACAGATACTTCCAGGATATGGAAGACGACATCAAGAAACTCGTTCCGGAAGGAATTGAAGGTATTGTCCCTTATAAAGGACCCCTGAAAGACACGATTTATCAGATGATAGGCGGACTACGCGCGGCGATGGGATACTGCGGAGCCAAAGACATCAAAGCAATGAAAACAATTACGAAGTTTACTAAAATTACCAATTCAGGTCTGCGCGAATCGCATCCGCATGATGTGAAAATAACAAAAGAAGCGCCGAACTACGGCCTGAAGGGATAAAAAAAGAAAAACTTTTTGTTTCATAAATGAAAAACAATAAATAATATTATGGATAATTATAATCAATATTCGGTTCAGCAGTCCGTTAGCGGCGTGAAGAGCGCTACGGACGTCAGAAAGTTCATGCTGAATGTGTATAACTGGATGACTTTCGGTCTGGGAATAACCGCCTTTGTTTCATTCGCTTTCTACAGACTGGATATAGTCACTAAAATGCTTTATTCGAGCCCGATGCTAATGTGGGGTTTGTTTATCGTTCAGATAATAACCGTGCTTGTTATTTCGGCGGGAATAAATAAAATACCGTCTATTGTAGCCGTAGGACTGTTCCTTTTCTATTCATTCCTTACGGGAATAACTTTTTCAGTCCTGTTCCTTGTCTATACGGCAAGTTCTATATCGTTCACGTTCTTTATATGCGCGGCGATGTTCGGTTCGGTAAGCGTGTTCGGTTATATCACAAAGATTGATATGACCAGATGGGGCGGTTATTTACTGATGGCATTGTTCGGATTGATAATCGCTTCAGTAGTGAACATATTCCTCGAGAGCAGGATGATATACTGGCTGACCTCCTACGCAGGCGTAATCATCTTCGTGGGACTTACAGCCTATGACACCCAGAGGATAAAAAATACGGGAATGTATGTCGATTCAGGAAGCGAAGCGGGTAAGAAAGCAGCGGTTATCGGCGCGCTGAATCTGTATCTCGATTTTATAAACCTGTTTCTGTATCTGCTCAGATTTATGGGTAACAGGAAGTAACAACTAGACGTCTTTATTGTAAAATCCCGGTTATGCCGGGATTTTTTTTACGGCCACCGCCTTACAACAAAAACTTTTCCGGTCTTTGAAAATTCGTTCGCCGGAGTGAGCGTTTCCATCAGTCTTTCCAGACGCGCTTTAATGCCGGTCTTGTGAACGCCGGTTCCGGGTGAGCTTTCAATCACTGTATTCTCATCATACACAATAATAACGTGCCCTTTAAGAACTATAAGATCAAGCGGCTGCAACACGTTAATAATTTCGTCAGCAGTCTTGCCTTCGATTTCAACAGCCTTGCCGTATGTCGTCATTGATGACGTGTTCCTCGGCGTGCATCCGTTCGAGGCCTGATACAAAAGCCCGGAGCAATCCACTCCTTTAAGCATCCACAGGTCCCGCATTTCTTTCGTAAGCTTTTTCTTTGGCTTGTAATATTTCAGCATGAATTCAAGCCCGTCGGCGCAGTTGCCGCCCCACATGTAAGGATAACCTTCCAGACGGTTCAGCTCCGCGAGCATGTCTTCTTTCTTCGGCACGAACTTCCTTCTCTTTGCAGGCTGCTCGTACATGTCCTTTACCATTCTGCTGTCGACATACAGATTCCCGGGGTAATCGTAATCTTCAGTTGTGACGCGGTAATATTTCAGATGCCTGTCTTCGAACTCGATTACTTCATGCACCTTGAAAGCCGTTCCGGGAAAAGCTATAAACTCCATTTCAGCAATCAGTCCGTCTTTAAGTTTAACCGTGCTTCCGTCTTCTCCTCCGAATACCAGGAAAAAGTCGTAAGTGTTTAGAACAGGCACATAATCCTCGGCATAAGCATAGGGCTGCGCCTGAACTTTATACCCGAAAAAGACCAGCAACAACAGGAGAAGTTTAAACCGCATCTGATTTTATTTAAATTGTTATAAAAAATTAATATGATTAAATTGATATTTATTATAAAAATACGGTATAAAATTATCAAGATGAAAAGAATCTTCCTTGCGATGTTCCTTTTTGCGGCGCTTTCGGCTAATTCGCAGATAGTGATTAACGAGGTTATGTATGCTCCGACTTCACCTGCAAAAGAATGGTTCGAGCTGTATAATACAACTTCCTCCCCGGTCAGCATTCAGAACTGGAAATGGAGAGATGCAGCGCAGTCGAATCCTGTCCGCACTATTACAACACAGAATGTGGTCATTCCCGCGAATTCATTCGCAATTGTTTGTGAAGATTCAGCCAACTTCAGATTAAATTTCCCGTCAGTAACCGGACTCGTAATCCAATCATCCGGATGGAATGCTCTTAACAATACGGGAGATGAGAATGTGGTCCTATACAATTCATCGACTGTTACAGTGGATTCGCTGACTTATAACAACTCCTGGGGAGGTTCGGGCGGATATTCTCTTGAAAGAAGAAATCCTCTCGGTCCTACGAATTTGTCATCGAACTGGGGCACAAGCCTCGATCCTCTTAAAGGAACGCCTGACCGCGTCAATTCGCTGACGCCGAAATCGGATGATCTGTACCTGAAGTCTTTTGCTATAACACCGGCCTCTCCTCTCGTGGGAGATTCACTCAAACTGGATTTATGGATTAAGAACATAGGCCTCAACGCGGCATCAAATTATACTCTGAATATATATAAGGACGTGAATTATGACAGCGTTCCGCAGCCGTCTGAACTGCTCGTATCTCAGCCGTTCACAGCAGCTTTGAACGCAAACGATTCGACGGAATATGTTTATCACATCGCGGGTATCGACAGCGGAAAAAAACAATATATCGGGAAAATTATATACACGCCCGACCTTGACACGTCGAATAACATGCTCGTAAGATGCGTGAATGTCGGCGGGCAGGTCGTTTCGACGGGTATGCTCATTAACGAAATTATGTACGCTCCCCAGAGCCCCGAACCTGAATGGGTTGAACTGTATAATAATTCAGGCAGTCCGATAAATATTAAGAACTGGAAGATCGCCGACAGTACAAGCGAGAGCAGTCCTGTAACAATTACAACAGGCGACAGGTATGTAAACGCGAACGACTATCTTGTAATAGCAAAATCAAACGCTATTCTTTCAGCCCATATCTTAATCGATTCATCGAAAATAATTTATGTTTCATCTCTTCCTACTCTGAATAACGACAGGGATAAAGTTATTATATTTAATAACGCTTCGGCCAAAGTGGACGAAGTCTCCTATAAATCATCGTGGGGAGGCAGCAGCAAGAACTCACTCGAGAGAATTTCGTTCACGAAACCGTCGAATGATTCCACAAACTGGATAACCTCTCTCGACTGCGAGTTTTCTTCCCCGACAAGGCAGAATTCATATTCGAACGTCGTGCCTGCTAACAGGAACGACCTCGTGATAAACGAAATTATGTTCGACCCGGTTACGACAAGCTGCGAATGGCTCGAACTTTACAACAGGTCCGGAATGTATCTCAACCTGAACGGATGGAAAGCCGTCATCGGCTCGACGAGCGTGAATATTTTCGATAACTGTAATTTCCTCCTGAAACCCGGAGCTTACCTGGTTGTTGCGGCGGATACAACTCTTTACAACAGGTTCGGCTATCTCAAAAATGTCGACAGCACCTACAGGGTTGTCATTAAATCCGGTGTTTCTTTAAGTAACTCCGGCGCTCTTATTAAAATCGAAGACGTACTTAATCAGACAGTCGACTCTGTCTACTATTCGCCCAAATGGCATAACTCAAATATCCCGGATACAAAAGGCTATTCGCTTGAAAGGATATCGGCCGAACTTAACGGCAACCTGCCGTCAAACTGGAGCTCGTGCGCCGACCTTCTGGGAGGCACTCCGGGCAAACGGAACAGCATCTATGTGCAGAACAACAAGGAAACATCGCTGAGCGTTTCTCCGAATCCGTTTTCGCCCGACGGCGACGGATTTGAGGACTTTACGATAATAAAATATAAACTCAAAGCGAACACTTCCCAGGTCCGCGTTAAGATATTCGATGTTAAGGGAAGAGTAGTCAGAACGCTCCTTAACAATCAGTTCAGCGGCAGCGAATCGCAGATGATATTCGACGGTAAGGACGACAGCGGAAATAAGCTTAGAATTGGTATTTACGTCGTATACCTTGAGGCTGTAGACGACAGAGGCGGCACGATTGAACAAACCAAAACAACGCTGGTAGTCGCGGCAAAACTTTAAGAACATGCTGAACAGAAAATTTCTATATATAATTATAGGCATCGTATCGTTTGCCGTCTATTACAATTCACTGAAGAATTCATTCGTCTTCGACGACGAGAGCGTGATTCAGACTAATCCTTCGATTCAGTCGCTGTCAAATATCCCTAAGTTCTTTACTGCCGATGAGGGATTTCATAAAGTAATAGGGAAGTATTACAGGCCGCTTACATCAACGCTGTACACGGTCGATTACGCTCTGTGGGGGCTCGATCCCTACGGCTTCCACCTTACAAATGTTCTCATTCATGTTATATCGTGTCTGCTGCTTTTATCGGTGCTGCTGAAACTTTTCGGGAATTATGAGAACGGACTTCCCGCGGCGCTGATAGGCGCTCTCATATTCGCCGTGCATCCGATTCATACGGAGGCTGTAAGCTGGATAAGCGGTAGGACGGACTCGCTTGTCACGCTGTTCTTCTTCGCTTCGTTTCTTTTTTATATCCGGTATGCCGGAGAAGAAAAAGGAAAAGCCGCTCTCTGGCTGTCGCTGCTGTTTTATGTGCTGGGACTGTTGTCAAAGGAAATGATCGTGACTATGCCGGTTATCCTCCTTCTGTATGACTTTGTTTTCAGAAAAAAAGATTTCGGCTATTTTAAAAAGAACTTTCTTGCATACTCTCTGTTTGCGGCCGTAACGGTAGCATTCATGGCGCTTCGTTATTTGCTGCTTAAGGATATTCCCGACAGGACAACGTATCTTTATTTTTACGGCAAAGACGGCGCCACCGCCTTCTTTACTATGCTGAAAACTGTTCCGGTATATCTGAAACTGCTCATATATCCCGTTAACCTTCTCTATCATTATAACGGAACTATACCGGATTCATCGTCTCTTGCAGACGTAAAAGTAATCGGCGCATCGGTATTTATACTTGTGCTTATCGGTTTGTCTGTTTATTTCTTCCGCAGACAGAGCGTTTACAGCTTCGCTATCCTGTTCTTCTTCGTATCCCTGCTTCCCGTGATGAATATTGTACCGACCATGAATTTCATGGCGGAGAGATTTCT
>CAIKZJ010000452.1 GCA_903831845.1 uncultured Ignavibacteriota bacterium | reverse complement strand
CTTTATTCCGAAACAAGAAACAGACTGCAGGGCATTCAGGTATCAGGCGTGTTCAATTCCGTCGCGAACGGCGGCTATGGAATCATGCTGAGCGGACTTGGCAATCTTTGCTTCGACGATCTCACGGGAATACAGATTGCCGGTATCACGAATATGTGCTTCGAAAACGCGATTGGAATCCAGACGGCCGGGCTTTACAACCTGACTGGCAAGGATATCTCGATTCTCCAGCTTGCTGCCGCCGGAAACGTCACGGGCAAGAATATGAAAGGCGCCCAACTCTCGTTGTTCTTCAATCTCGCCGGACGCGAGAACAGAGGCTATCAGATGTCGCTTATAAACATGGCGAGGAACCAGCATGGAGCGCAGCTGGGACTTATTAACATCAGCGAAAATAACGGAGGATTCCAGCTTGGTATCCTGAATATAGTGAGAAATATGCAGAAGGGCGATACCCTCGGTCTGTTCTACATATACAAGAAAACACGCGTCCAGCTGATGATGTCAGGCGGCACACTTGCTTACGGCACTCTCGGCGTCAGGTTTAAAACGAACAACATTTATACGATGATTGATTTCGGCGCGCCTGTAGTAAATTCAAAATCGGATAAATCCGTTTTGATGACGTACCGCGTCGGATATTCTTTTGACCTGAAACTTCTTAACCTTAATACGGATATCGGCTTCACGAATATTTCAAGCGAATCGAATCAGGTCGAGGATAAACCCAGCAAGAATCAGTACGGACTTTCCCTGAGGCTCGGTCTTGAAAAACACATCTGGGAAAAGTTCGGCGTGTTCGCGAACTTCGGCGCGTTCAGGAAAGCCGACAGTTACAAACAGCCGAAGTTTAAAGTGACTTATTTGTTCGAAGGAGGAATCGTAGTGCTATGAGAAAAATCCTCCTGATTATATTGCTGTTGTTTTTCGCGCCGCGGATATTCCCGCAGATTTTTCCGGGACTGAAATTAAAAAACCTGAAATCCGAAACCGGTGCTGCTCCGCTTGTACTAAAGAAAGGCGGAAATTACAGACTGCATTCTCTCATAGACACGAATGTTTCTTTGTTCGGCTCCGATAACTTCGGCGATTCAAAAGGACTCGTTTACGATTCTTCGTACGTCTGGAAAAAGCATTACGTCGTTCCCGCGTTTGAGGTCATCGCGCTGAATTTCGGCGTCTGGTCTGTGAGCAGGTATATGAATCCGATGCCCTGGGCGAGAATCAGTTTCAATTCAATAAATGAGAATTTAAAGCATATGTGGGTCTGGGACGCCGACCATTTCGAGACGAACCAGTTCATGCACCCTTATCACGGCAATACTTACTTCAATTTTGCGCGCTCGAGCGGACTTAACTTCTGGCAGTCGGCTCCTTACTCGATGGGCGGCAGCCTGATGTGGGAACTCTTCATGGAAACAAATTATCCCTCGCGCAACGATTTGATTTCAACCACTCTCGGCGGTATCGCCCTCGGTGAAATGACGTACAGACTTTCATCTAAGATAATCGACGAAAGAACAACCGGCTTTGAACGAGTTATGCGTGAAATCGGCGCCTTCATCATCGCTCCGACAAGAGGTATCAACAGGTTCTTTAAAGGTGATATGTCAGCAATCAGAAGCAAGAGCATTTATGAAATTGAAAATGTCAAAAGCCTCGTGTCAATAAGCGCGGGCATTCATTATAAAGCAGGCAAACTGTATGATGCCGACGGAAATGTTTCTGTCCGTTATGATTTGTATTACGGAAACCCCTACACTTCAAAAGACAGGAAGCCTTACGATTTCTTCAATGTGAAGGCGGTTTTCAATTTCGGCAATCAGCCGCTGATTAATCAGGTCAATGTGTATGGCTTCATTCTCGGAAAGAATCTGAAATACAGGGACGACCAGAAAATTCTCATCGGTATGTTCCAGCATTTTGACTATTATGACAACACCGATTATAAAATCGGAGCGCAGAGCCTCGGCGGAGGAATAATCTATAAATTCCCGACTTTGCCCGAGGTCGATTTTGAATCGAGCATACATCTCGCCGGAATAGTTCTCGGCGGGGGCACGAACATCAAGGAAGCGTTCAAGTACGAGTCCGACGGCACTGCTTACAGGGATTATAATTTCGGAATGGGATTCACGAGCAAGTTTGAAT
>CAIKZJ010000451.1 GCA_903831845.1 uncultured Ignavibacteriota bacterium | reverse complement strand
TATTGCTGTGGATGTCGTGAATACCATCGCCGAGCCTGTGCCCTGAAGGAGACGGAATATCATAAGCATTTCTCCCGATGTCGAGAGTCCGCAAAGCAGGCTGCCAATGGTGAAGATTATCATCCCGATTTTATAGAATTTCATCCTGCCGTATATGTCGGACGCTTTGCCGACCGGGATGAGGAGCACGGCTGTAGTGAGAAGGTAAGCCGTCGCGACCCAGGAAAGGAGCACGGCGCTTGAATTGAATTCCCTGCCTATCGGGGGAAGCGCGATGTTTATCGCGGAGCCCATGAACGCCATTACGAACGAGGCGAGCGTGGTGAGGAAGAGAATATACTTTCTTATTTTATCAGTTGGTTCCAATTCTTTTTTAAAAATAGGATTTTGGAGATTGAGATTAAATGGAAATTTGAGAGCGAGAATCTAGAATCTAGAATTTAGAATCTAGCTTTTAAGAGCGGTTACACAGAGAGACACAGAGGAGGCATAGAGTGACACGGAGAAGAGCGTTTTAACCTAATTACTCGTTACCAAAGTCCTCTTTGGTAACGAGGCGATAATTATGTTCGTGGTTCCCAAAGGGGACTTTGGGAACCAGATGAACGGTTTGGGAACCAGATTTAATATATTCCATTTCCAATTTTTCTATTTTCGCATCTCAAATTCGGGATTCAATTAATCTTTATTATGAGAGCGGATTTGAGTATTTTGAAGTCTTCTTGTAAAAACTTTTAATTAGATGCCGTTAGATTTATCAAATTTGAATCCGGAGCAGAGGGAAGCTGTCGAGTATATCGAGGGGCCTTCGCTTATTATCGCGGGCGCGGGAAGCGGTAAGACGCGCGTGCTCACGAGCAAGATCGCTCATCTGATAGACAGCGGCGTCAATCCGAGGGAAATACTGGCTCTCACTTTTACGAACAAGGCGGCGCGCGAGATGAAAGAGCGCGTCGTTGCGCTTACAGGCGGGCAGGCGGAGCATATTTGGATGGGGACTTTTCATTCCATGTTTTCCAGAATCCTGCGCATGGAAGCGGAGCTTATCGGATTCTCAAGAGATTACACGATTTACGACGCGGCGGATTCGCTTTCTGTGATAAAGAGCCTTATGAGCGAGCAGAACATTTCGCCTGACAAGATAAATCCAAAAGGCGTGCAGGCGTTCATAAGCAACCTGAAGAACAGGTACATGCTTCCGTCCGAATTCGACCCTCTCGCGAACACGTTTTTCGAAAAAATCGTCAGCAGCATTTACTACGTTTATTTCGAAAGACTGCGAAGGAGCAATTCGATGGATTTCGACGACCTGCTTATTTACCCTCTGATACTTTTCGAAAAATTCGAAGAGATTCTGAACAAGTACAGGAACAGGTTTAAGTTCCTGCTTGTCGACGAGTATCAGGACACGAACAGGGCGCAGTACGAGATAGTTAAGGCGCTGGCGCAGGTGCACAGGAACATAACGGTTGTAGGAGACGACGCGCAGTCTATATACAAATGGCGCGGCGCGGACATACAGAACATATTCGATTTCAGGAACGATTTCGAGGAGCACAAGCTGTTCAGGCTGGAGCAGAACTATCGTTCGACGAAGAAGATACTCGACCTTGCGGGGCTGGTGATACAGAAGAACTCGAAGCAGATAGAAAAGAAGCTATGGACCGACAATCATGACGGTGAATACGTGACGATGCTTGAATCTCTGACGGATAAAGAGGAAGCGTCGAAGATTTCGAGGTATATCTCGAAAGAGATACACGAGAGGAGAATCAACTTCAAGGACGTCGCGATTCTTTACAGGACTAACGCGCAATCGAGGACGTTCGAGGAATTTTTCAGGCTGAACGGAATTCCTTATATAATCGTCGGCGGCATTCGTTTTTACGAGAGGAAGGAAATCAAGGACATACTCGCGCATCTGCGCATAATTGTAAATCCTTCGGACGAGGAATCTGTATTAAGGGTGCTTCTTCTGAAGGAAGGGCTCGGCAAGACGACGGTTGAGAAACTGAAGTCGATAGCGTCGGCAGAGAACAAGACGATTTACGAGGTTTTAAAGAATCCCGAAAGCATACAGCACATAAGCGGTAAGACAAGGAACAAGATACTTGAGGTTCTTAATTTCACGAACAAGTACAGGTATCTGAAAGAGGAGATGGACATTACGGAGATAGTGAGGGGAGTTGTGGATGAAACGGGACTTCTGAAAGAGCTGCGGCTCGAGAACACTTCTGAAGCTGAAGAGAGGATAAACAACATAAACGAGCTTGTATCGGCGGTCGCGCAGTACGCGGAATCGTCCGAGAAGGCGACACTTGAAGAGTTTCTTACGCAGGTCTCGCTCGTAAGCGACATTGACGAGGTGGACGACAAGAAGAATGCGGTTACGCTTATGACGATACACGCTGCGAAGGGTCTGGAGTTTCCGGTGGTGTTCATAGTCGGAATGGAAGAGGGTATTTTTCCCGTGAGCAGTTCGCTTAATTCGCTTGAGGAAATGGAAGAGGAGCGCCGGTTGTTTTACGTGGCAATAACGAGGGCGATGCAGAAGCTGTACGTTTCATTCGCGGACCAGAGGTTCAGGTTCGGGAGCAGAACTTATCAGGTGAAATCGAGGTTTCTTAAGGAAGCGGAAGACGAGTACAACAAGCTGAATCTGGTTGAATACGAGAGAATCAAGCAGACAAAGAGCAAGGGCGGATTCGCGGGCAGGGCGGCTAAGGCCCCGCAGAGAATCAGGATAGATTTTACTCCGAAGCACGACGAAGGATACGAGGAGCACGACGAGTTTTCCGACATAGTAAAGGGCAAGGGAGTTTACCACGAAACCTTCGGGAACGGAGTTGTGTTAGGAGTTCAGGGCAAGGGCAAGGACAAGAAGGCCGATATTTTATTTGAAGACTGCGGCCTAAAAAAGATAATATTAAAATACGCAAAGTTAAGAGTCAATTTCGACTAAAGGAGATTTTATTTGGAAATCATCAATGAACTGTTCAAGAGCATCACGGATCCGAGTTTTCTTCCGACGTTCATAAAGAACATCGGATACATCGGGCTTGTTCTCATAGTATTTGCAGAGACGGGTCTGCTTGCGGGATTTTTCCTGCCGGGCGACTCGCTTCTTATATCGGCGGGTCTGCTTGCGGCGACGCCAATAGCGACCGGCTCGCAGGAAACATATCTGAACATAGTTATGCTGAACGCCTGTCTTATACCGGCGGCGATAATAGGGGACCAGGTAGGTTATTTCATCGGTCACAAGACCGGCCCGAAGCTGTTTACGAAGGAGCAGTCGCTTTTCTTCAGGAAGGATTATTTAATAAAGACGCACGATTTTTATGAAAAGAACGGCGGGAAGACTCTTGTACTGGCGAAGTTCATACCGATAATCAGAACGTTCGCGCCGACTGTGGCGGGAGTAGCGCAGATGAAGTACTCGAATTTTGTGAAGTTCAACGTATTCGGCGGATTGTTCTGGGTTTTAAGCATGACACTGATGGGATACCTTCTGGGTAACGTGATTCCCGACATACACAGGCACATTGAAAAAGTAATCGTGGTTGTCGTGTTCCTGTCGATAAGCCCGGCGATTTACAAATTCATCAAATCGAAGATGCAGGCGCGGAAGAAAGCTAACGGGGCTTAATGCTCTTTAGGTAGAGGTAAAGAATGATGAGCAGAATCAGGAAAGAGCCTGTTATTATCAGATAGCTGAGAAGGACCTGTTTATATTTCTTCGTAAGTCTGAAGTTAAAAACTTTTCCGTCCCATTTGCAGGAGTTGCAGTGATAATTTTTCCTGAAAGTAATTTTCTGAATGATTCTGTCCGGCCAGCCGGTAGATTTCCGTCTGTCTAGCGCGCCCGGTGTTTTGCAGTTAGGGCATTCCGTTACAGTAGTATCCCTGAGGATTATCAATTTGAAATTCAGCGCCAAATCCTTTAATTATTTTTGAACAAAGATAGTATATACAATTAATAATTAGTAATTAATAATTAGTAATCAGGGCGCGAGTGTTTTTATTTGTCATCCCCGCGTGCTCCTGGCGGGGATCAGGACATTGTTATTGATTAAGTGTTTACGTGTTCAGGTGTATTTTAAGTAATAAAGCGTTTTGGTTTTGATTCCCGACAAGAGCATTCGGGAATGACAAGGGAACAAATAGGATGCGATTATAATACTGCTTTCTTCTTAAAAAGTCTGTTTCAAATGCGGAAAAAAAGCGTTAAATTGCATGCAATCGACACAGAGAGTTGCTCGAGTGGTTGAAGAGGCACGCCTGGAGAGCGTGTAAATGGGAAACCGTTTCGCGGGTTCGAATCCCGCACTCTCTGCAAAAAGTCATCTGGCAAAACAAAAAAAGCCGGATGGCTTTTTTCTTTTATATGCAGGCGGGATCTGCGAAGCTAATCCCGCACTCTCTGCAAAAAGTCATTTGGCAAAACAAAAAAGCCGGATGGCTTTTTTGTTTTATCAATGCAATTGGTGAATAAACCTGTTGAATTCCGCGGAGCCGTGTATTAGCTCTTCATCGGTTTGGCGTTAGGCCAGAGAAAATTAAACAGCATTCTGCAGGCGCGTACCATTTCCTTATGTTCGATTGAAATAATAGTAAGTTCGTTCGGATTTCCGACTGTATCCTGAAGCGGAAAAATTACGAGGCGTTCGTCGAAGACGACCATTTTAATCGGAATTGTATCTATTGTTTTAAGCTGGGCGCCGACCTTTGAAAGCGATTTGAACTGGTCGATGAGAACGGCGGCGTCATCGAGTTCATGCGATTCATATATCTTCCTGCTCTTAACTCCGCGTTTGAGCATTTTCCGTTCTTCGATAAGCTGCTGGTTGGCTCTCATGTTCGTGTCGCACACATACGGGCCTTTCACCATGAAGAGAACCTCCGATGTCGCGCTTTTAAATGCGTCGAGAATCCTTTTCTGCGCCTGGTCTTTGTCTTTAACAACTTCTACAAATTCGAGAGGGTTATCGAGCGACTTGTTTTTTTCGAATATCGGATTGAAAAGTCTTGTGAGGTTATCGGTTAGTTCGGATTTCTTCTCGATTTCGGAATGATAGCTTGCTTTGGCTTCTTCGAGCATTTTATGAAGAGCCTTTCTGGGTTCCACGGCCTCATAGTATTTCACTTTTCCCGATCTTCTTTCCACGCAGATCCCCTTGTCAATCATCTTGAAAAGGACTTCGTAGATTTTCGTTCTGGGAATCCCGGCGGTTTTCTGCAGTTCGGAACTCGTGAAAGCTTTTTTAGAGAGAAGGGTGATATAGACTTTCGATTCCCTTTCAGTAAGTCCAAGTTCCTGAAATTTCTTTATCTGGCTTTTAAATTCGTTCAGCATATGGTTTGGTTTTTCGTAACTCCCCCTAAGGGTAACAGCAAATTAAAGTATAGGCAATTTTCATACAAGCATAAAATTCCTTCCGCGGCGGAGCTTTATTAAATTGTATATTATTTTATTCAGTTTTCGATTAGTTTTGTCAAATGGCAGTAAAGAAAATACTCGTACCCGCTGATTTGCCGGGAAATAACGAAGCGACGCTGACATACGCGTCCGAGCTTGCCGCTTCGGCTGGAGCGGGGGTGTATTTATTTCACGCCGCGCCTCTGCCGGAATTTTACGTATCGGAGCTAGATGATTACGCGAAGTTCGAGAAGGAGTTCAAGGCGGTTATAAAGCGAATACATTCCGCCGCGCTTACAAAGCTGCAGGAAATAGGAAAGCAGTATTTCGGCGCTTCACAGAAAGTAATATGCAGGGCGGTGCTTGCAAAGAACGTTTACAACGAGATACTTGATTATGCCGAAACCGTAAAGCCCGACCTGATAATAATGGGCGGGGGAGAGGGCAGTTCCCGCATCAGGATAGGCGCAAACACTGAGCGTATACTTCGTCTGACGAAAATTCCGGTTCTGGTAGTCAGGAACAAAGCCAGGGTAAAGGCCAGAAAAATAGTTTTCGCATCGGATTTCAGGAAGAACTCCGTTGAAGTGTTCGGCAGGATTGCGGGTTTCATCGAAGACGGCAGGACGCAGGTTCGTCTTCTTTACATAAATACAAAATCAGAATTCGAGGAATACGACGCAGTGAAAGAAAGGATTGAGAAATTCAAAAAGAATTTCCAGTACGATTTCAGCGTGGTAATAAGGGCGGGGAAGAGCGTGGAATCGTCTATAGTTAAATATGCTGAAAGCATAGATGCGGATCTGATAGCGATGGGAATAAAGAGAAAGAAGAGGCTTCCGCTATATTTCACGGACAGGATAACCGAAGGTGTGATAAACATTTCCGGCATACCGGTGCTTGCTGTAAACAGCTGACGAATAGTTTTTAAAATTTCATTGTTCCTCATTTAACAAATCATTAGTTTTGCTAATCTATCTCGTTCTTTAAAAACTTAAATCGGAGGTAAAATTATGCCCACATGGGATACGGTAATACCGGTTTCATGCTGCTGGCAACGAGTCTTGTAATGCTCATGACTCCGGGACTTGCGTTTTTCTACGGCGGACTTGTCGGAAGGAAGAACGTGCTCGCCATCATGATACAGAGTTTCGTATCGATGGGTTGGACAACAGTATTATGGTTTTTATTCGGTTTTTCGATGTGCTTCAGTGGTAATTGTGTCGACGGTACTGATTTACTTGGTGGTATCGTAGGCAATTTCAACTGGGTTTTTATGAGGGGTATTGACGTAACGACCTCGTCGGCGGTATCGACCGTCGCGGGAAATATCCCCATTTTCGGTAACGCGGGAATACCAATGATAGTATTCATCGCATACCAGATGATGTTCGCCATCATCACACCTGCACTTATCACCGGCGCATTCACAAACCGCGTAAAATTTTCAGCCTACATGGCTTTCCTCACACTTTGGCTCGTACTCGTTTATTTCCCGTTCGTACACATGATATGGGGCGGCGGAATATTATGGAAATGGGGAGTCAAGGATTTCGCAGGCGGTATAGTCGTGCATAACATTGCCGGCATGGCCGCTCTGGCTTCAGTGCTTTACGTAGGCAAGCGGAAAGTAATCGATCAGGGACTTCACAGCATTCCGTTAATCGCATTAGGCACGGGCCTGTTATGGTTCGGCTGGTACGGTTTCAACGCGGGAAGCGAGTTTGCGGTTGACAGCATAACGGCAAACGCGTTCCTGAACACGGACATAGCAGCGTCATTCGCGGCGGTAGTCTGGATTCTTCTCGCCTGGTGGCTCGAAAAGAAGCCGAAGTTCGTTGGTCTTCTTACGGGCGCAGTAGCCGGACTTGCAACTATTACGCCTGCCGCCGGATTCGTTACCACGACATCCGCGGTTATAATCGGCATACTTGCAGGAGTAGTCTGTTATTTCGCCGTAGCTCTCAAGAACAAGCTCGGCGTCGACGACGCTCTTGACGTATGGGGCGTTCACGGTGTCGGCGGAATGATAGGAATCATTCTTCTCGGTGTTTTCGGCACGGTTGCTGTAAACGCGAGCGGCGCGAACGGACTTCTGCACGGTGATTCAAGTTTCTTCATGAAACAGATTGTATCAGTAATAGTAAGTTCCGTATACGCATTCGGCTTCACCTGGGCAATGTTATGGATAATCAACAAGTTTACGCCCGTGACATTGACGAAAGAGGAAGAAGAGATCGGTCTCGACGAAATTCTGCACGGCGAGCACGCGTACACCGACGCAATGTAATTTTAAAATTATTGCATGCCCTTAACGGGCATGCAATAAATAAAAACCAAAAAATTTTATGAAAAGAATCAAATTAGTCATTCCAATTCTGGCCGTGTTTCTTATCATGAGCGGAAAGTCGTTTTCGCAGGACACCGACATTCAGAAATTTTTCAAGAATTTCGGGATAGTCACGTACATCGACACGTATTATTCCACAGACAACGACAAGAGCGCGGGAAGCAATCCGAGGATGTTCGACCTGCTTTCGCCTTACAGGGACCAGTTCGGTCTGAACATTGCGCAGGTATCGCTAAGATACGGCACTGAAAAGATTCGCGGAACTTTCACGCTTCATTACGGGGATATTCCCGACGTGAACTGGGCGCCGGTAACGAGGGCGAAATTCGTTCAGGAAGCCAACGTGGGATTTTCGCCGGTGAAGAATCTCTGGATAGACGGAGGTTATTTCGTGACTCACATAGGCGCGGAGAGTTTTCCAAAGTTCAATTATTTCAGCTCGTTCTCTCTCCCGTCAGCATACGAGCCGTTCCTTCAGAGCGGCGTGCGAGTCAGCTACGATTTTTCGGAAAAGTTCACTGCATGCGTTCACATACTGAACGGGTTCAACGTGTTCGAAGACAACAATAAGAACAAATCGGCGGGCGTGCAGCTGGTTTACTCGCCGAACGAAAAACTTAAACTGACCTATAACAACATCATCGGCAACGAACAGCCTGACGGCATGGCCGGGAAGATGAGGATGCTGAACAATTTTATCGTGAACGCATCGCCCTGCGAAAAGCTGGAGCTTACGGCGGCAGTCGATTACGGAATGCAGGAGCATTCAAAATTAAGCGACCTGACGAAGTCGGCGAGTTATTACGGATTCAGTCTTGCCGGAAGATACAACATTGCTCCGAAGTACAGCGTTTCGGTAAGAGGCGATTACTTTGAGGACCTTGACGGCGTCGTATCAGCTTATGCGCCGAACACCGGCGGAGTGAAAGCAAATTCCGTTACTATCGGATGCGAATACAGGCCTGTCGATCTTGCGTACCTCAGGTTTGAATACAGGTATCTGCGCACCGCGGCCGAGCAGAAAATTTTTCAGGATAATTCCAATTCGAGAAGCGAGGCTACAGTTTCGCTCGGTTTAGAGTTTTAAAAGTAATTTTATCAAATGAAAAACCCTGTGCAGCGCACAGGGTTTTTTATTTATATCAGTTCAACTTTTATTTTATTTTTAGGCTGTCCTTGTAATACTTAACTCCGTTCAGTATCTGCTGCGCTTCACGGGTTATGTATGATTTTTCTTTTTCTGTCGATAGCACCTGCGTGGCTTTCGCTTCGCACATATTCAGATACTTCTTGAATTTCTCCGTATCGCCCGCCTTCAGGTACATTCCGGCGGTTGAATAAAGCAAGCTGACGTTCATATCCACCTGGTCGACAGGCATCAGTTCTTCCATTTTGTTAAGGACTTTGAGCCCCGCTTCTTTGTTGTTGCTCGCGTTGATGAGTTTATCCGCCAGAGTAAGGAACGCGGTCCTGTATGTGTAATCTGCGGTTCTAAGATGCGTTTCATCCAGGAAAACATGCTGGTTAAAGCTTCTGACAATGAATCCCGGCTGGTATTCCTTGGAAATCTTAGCGGGCGGTTCCATCATCATTTTCATCGAAGCGTTTTCGTCAACGTCGGTGCCCTGTTCGTATCTCTGCGGAGTCAGCAAATACACGAGGCCGTTAAGTTTCAGGTAGTTGTCAAGACCTATTCTTACTGAAGGGTCGCACATAAGCGAGAAGCATACAGGTCTTTCCCACTTGTTCGACTCGATAATATCCCTCATAAGCATGTCCTGGTTTCTGATACCTTTGACTTTTTCGCTGCCGATAGTTGCGTCCATGAAGAAAGATATTTTTCCTTTGTTGGTAACAGCCGTATCGGTAATGCCGAATTCCTCATATACTTTCTTAGGAACGGGAATCTCAATGGTTCTCGGTTTCCATTCCGAAGGCTGCATCCTGCTCAGCTGTTCGTCTGAATACGACATTTTCACTTTCATCGAGCCGTACGGAGTGTTGTTCTTCAGCTGTTTCGGGTACCAGCTTGTATTGATGAGACTTAGATTGGCGACTCTCACGTCGCGTCTGATGCCTTCGACATCCTGCATGAACCAGAGCGAGAAGGTATCGTTATCGCCGTTAGTAAAGAGCACCGCATTGGGCGGGCAGCTCTGAAGCACGTTGTATGCATAATCCCACGGGATCCAGTTCTTCGACCTGTCGTGTTCGTGATAGTTGTTCCTTATCATATTAAACGGAATGAACAGGAATGCCAGGCCCAGGACGGCGTAAGAAACGGCGGAGTTGTTTTTCTTCATAAGTTTCTGAATTTCATCTATCAGTCCCCGCACGCCGAGCGCTATCCATATCGAAAATATGAAGAAGCTTCCAGCGTAGAAATAGTCGCGTTCACGTGGCTGGACCTGCTGCTGGTCCTGATAAAAACAAATCAGGTACCCCATGAAGATGAACATGACAAGGAAGACCGCCGCAAGTTTCCAGTCGCGCCTGAAATGATAGTACAGGCCGAGCATTCCGATAATGAACGGAATAGCAAAGAATTTTTTAAAATCGACGCCGTCGTCCTGAATCCATGACTGTCTGCCGATGTAATTCCAGAAAAGGTAACGGTTGTACTGGTGATGAATCTGCCATTTGAGCAGGTATTCAAGGTCGCTTGAATAATTCGACCATATAAGCCTGTGCTGCGGCTCGCCTGAATATCTTCTTTTGAAAGTCGGGAAATCGCCGTACTGTTCGCGGCTAAGGTACTGCACGAGAGTCGGAAAATCCTTCGGCTCGTTTTCGTTCATCTGCACCTGCGAATTCGCCCTTATGATTATAACGCCGTAGGTTGTGAAACCGAGGTAGAGGGCGATGAACGCGGCGAATATCATCACGCCTAGCGGCCGCTTGTTTTTCTTCGACCAGTAAACGCCGTATGATAGGCCGAGGAAAATAAGCAGCAGTCCGAACACGTTCACTGAAAGGTTATTGCCGAGTATTGATGAAATTATAAGCGGAGTATATTTTATCATCGTCGGGTAAGCGATAAAGTTAAGAGCTATACCGACTATAAAGACCCAGTAGAAGGAGCTTCTGTGAAAAATATCTTTTTTCCTCATAAGCACCATGAAGACTACGCTCACAATAAGCAGAATCACCTTGAAAGAAGTGTCGTAAGACTTGAATTCTTCCGGTGTGGGCGGAGTGTTGTTCGTTTCTTTGCCCCAGAGAACAAAAGCGACAGCGATAAGAATTACTATATGGATAAGCGCAATCTTTGCCGTTTTGATGGCGACTTCTTCGTCTTTAACGTAGCGTCTGAGTACATACAGCATGCCGAGCGAAAGCGCGGCGAGCACGCTCATAAGGTGAACGCCCGGAGAGAGTCCGATTATGAAAGCAACAAGCAGCAGAATCCTGTCTGCGCCTGGTTCATCGGCTTTATCGTACCATACCATCAGGAGCCATATCATCAGAGTATAGAGAAACGTGCTGAATCCGAATACGTTTGATTCTGTGGCATTAAACCAGAAAGTATCGCCGAAAGCGAGTGAGAGGGCGCCAATAGCCGCCGCGGCTCTTGTAATAATTTTTTCAGAAAGGTTATCGCCTGAATTTTTCCTGTAATTCTCGATAATTCTTACCGCCACGAGGTAGAGGAACAGAACGGAGAACGCGCTTGTAATAACCGTGAGCGAGTTTATTCTGAAACCGATATCCTCCGCAAACGGAAAGAGCGCAAGGAATTTATTCATAAGCAGAAATAGCGGCGCGCCCGGCGGATGTGTTATCTGCAGAAGGTTCGACGCGGCTGCGAGTTCGCCGCAGTCCCAGAATGAGAGCGAGGGCTGAACCGTAAGAAAAAGAACGACTACTGAAACGGTATAAACAACGAATCCCGTTATCAGGTGAATCAACCTTTCAGGTTTCATATAATATCTGTTGGATTATTAAATATAGATGCAAAATACATCAATGTTATAAAGACTTCAATTAAATAAGGAATGACGAAGACGTTATCTGTTAAGAGCGTTCATCGCCTGTCCCGGGTACCGCTGGCCTTTTGTCATTCCCGGGGGAATGCTGTCAGCAATCGTCCGCAGTTCGTCAACGCTTAGAGCTATATCCGCGGCTTTGATATTTTCATTCAGGTATTTAAGTCTTTTTGTGCCCGGAATGGGAACGATGAAATCGCGCTGCGCCATGACCCAGGCAATGGCTATCTGCGCGGGAGCGCAGTTTTTCGATTTTGCAATTTCTTCCACGACGGCTACAATTTTGAGATTATGTTCGAGATTCTCGCCGGTAAATCTCGGATGGGCGCGTCTGTAATCGTCTTCGGGAATATCGGAGCCGGATTTGAACCTGCCTGACAGGAAGCCTCTTCCGATGGGGGAATAAGCGACGAATGTGATGCCGAGCTGCCTGCAGAGTTCGAGATGTTCGCTTTCGGGGTCGCGTGTCCACAGCGAATATTCCGTCTGAAGCGCGCTTATAGGATGAATCTTGAATGCCCGTTTAATGGTATCGGGCGCTGCTTCGGAAAGCCCTATATAGCGTACTTTGCCTTCCTTTACCAGTTCCGACATTGCTCCGACAGTTTCTTCTATAGGAGTATTCGGGTCGACTCTGTGCTGATAGTAGAGGTCGATAACATCTGTGTTAAGTCTTTTAAGGCTGTTCTCGCAGCAATGCTTCACGTATTCCGGTTTCCCGTTGACGCCGAGGAAACTGCCGTCGGCTCCGCGCACGTTTCCGAATTTAGTCGCGAGAACTACTTTGTTTCTTATGTCTTTGATCGCTTTGCCTACGAGTTCTTCGTTCTTCCCGACGCCGTACATATCGGCAGTATCGAGGAAGTTCACGCCGTTATTCACGGCTTCGTGAATTACGCTGATTGATTCCGCGTCGTCGCCTTTGCCGTAGAACTCCGACATGCCCATGCATCCGAGCCCGATCGCTGAAATTTGTATATCGCTGTTGCCTAATTTCTTATAATTCATTTATACTTGTTAGACTTATTTGTACGGATTAATATTCTGATTTTATTTTTAAAAATACAGACTGAAATTGGACTTAACCATTATTTATTTATTGTTTACTTTTAGGAAAGCCCCGTTAGGCTAATGGATAAACCGTCAGATTCCGGTTCTGGCTTTGGAGGTTCGAATCCTCCACGGGGCACTCACTTCAATTAGTAATTAGTAATTAGTAATTAGTAATTAACAATTAGCGATTTCCTCCGGATATTTTAAAACTGCTAATCACTGATCACTACTCACTAATTACTAATTATTAATTACCAATTACATGAAAGCGCTTATTTTAATCGACATACAGAATGATTATTTCAGGGGCGGGGTGAATCCGCTGAACGGAGCGGAAGAAGCGGGGAGTAACGCCGGAAGATTGCTGAATGAATTCCGTGAGGATAGCCAGCCTGTTGTATTCATTAAGCATGTTTCCGTAAGGCCGGGTTCGACCTTCTTTCTCCCGGGAACGAACGGTGTTGAAATAAATAATCTGGTAAAGCCGGAAGAAGATGAGACGGTAATCGAAAAGAACTTTCCGAATTCATTCAGGGAAACGCGTCTCAAGGAATTTCTGGATTCGAAAGGAATAAAAGATATTGTAGTCTGCGGGATGATGACTCACATGTGCGTGGACGCCACAGTGCGGGCGGCAAAGGATTACGGTTACAACGTCACTCTGGTTCATGACGCCTGCGCGGCAAAAGACCTTGCGGTTGACGGCGAAACTGTAAAAGCAGAAGATGTGCAGAAATCGTTCATAGCTGCCATGAATTATTTTTACGCGGAAGCAGTTACAACTGATAAGTATTTAAAACAATAATCATGGGGAAAAAAGATAAAAGGATAGACGCGTACATAACAAAGTCAAATGACTTTGCCAAACCGGTACTCAATCACATTCGCGGGCTTGTGCACAAAGCATGTCCCGATGCAGAAGAGACTGTCAAATGGGGATTCCCGCATTTCGATTACAAAGGAGTTTTCTGCAGCATGGCGGCTTTCAAGGAGCACTGCGCTTTCAATTTCTGGAAATCGAAACTTATGAAAGACCCGCACAAGATTCTCGAGACGGGCGACAGGACCGCGATGGGTAGTTTCGGAAGGATAACGTCCTTAAAGGACCTGCCGAAGGACAGCGTTTTCATTTCTTACTTAAAGGAAGCCGCGAAACTTAACGACGAAGGCGTTAAACTTCCGCCTAAACCTGTATCGAAGGAAAAAAAGGAACTTGTCATTCCGGACTATTTCACGAAAGCTATAAATAAAAACAAGGCGGCGAAAAAAGTGTTTGACGGATTCTCTTATTCGATGAAGAAGGAATATGTGATGTGGGTGACTGATGCAAAGACAGAGGAGACGAGGAACTCAAGGCTTGAAACGGCGGTGGAATGGATTTCGGAAGGGAAACAGAGGAACTGGAAGTATCAGAAATCAAAATGACAAAAGTAAAAATCTGCTGCATTTCGTCGGAAGCCGAAGCGGAGACGGCGATAAAACTTGGGGCGTCAGCTATAGGTCTTGTAGGTAAAATGCCGAGCGGTCCGGGTGTGATATCAGACGACGTTATAAAAAATATTGCGGCTAAATATAAAGGCAGAATCGAAACTTTTCTGCTTACAAGCGAAACATCAGCTTCAGGTATAGCGCGACAGTATGAAAATGCCGGGACCGATACCATACAAATCGTTGACAGGATTGATACGCCGGTATATGAAGAATTAAGAAAACTGATACAGGGTGTCAGGCTTGTACAGGTCGTGCATGTGATAGACGATAATTCGGTAACGGAAGCATTAATGTATGCGAAATATGCGGACGCATTGCTTCTTGACAGCGGAAATCCTTCGGCGGATACGAAAATTCTCGGAGGAACAGGCAAGGTTCATGACTGGTCGCTAAGCAAAAAGATAGTGGCTGATTCCGGCGTGCCCGTTTATCTTGCCGGAGGTCTGAATCCGGGAAACGTAAGGGAAGCAATCGAGAATGTGCGGCCTTACGCCGTGGACGTTTGCAGCGGTTTAAGAGAAAACGGAAGACTTTCAGCTTACCTGACCGAAGAGTTCTTTAGAAATCTGATATGATGTAAATAGAAATCAGTTCTTGTCTTTAACTTCCGGAAAGAATTCTTCGTGTATGGCGTTGACTACATCGTTTAGTTCGTCTTTCGGGACGATTATATAGATAGCCACTTCCGAAGCTCCCGCCGATGCCATTTCAACGTTAACCTTTTCTTCCGACACAGCGCCGAGTATACGCGCGAATATGCCGCGTTTCCTGACGAGGCCTTCGCCGACGACTGCGACAAGCGCCATGCTTCTCACAAAATCGATCTTCTCGATGATTTTTCCTTTGTATTTATTGAGGATTTCGTAGCTTAGTTCGGCGTCTTTGTTTTCAATGATGAGGTTAATCGTAGTCTGCGAGCTTACGGTCGCGAATATGTTTATGTTTTCGGCCGAGAGCGCGTTGCTGAATTTTCTTATGAGTCCGGGTTTATAGCCGATGCCGGTTCCGTGAATTCTTATCATCGAAATATTCTCGTTCTGCGATACGCTCTTGATAATATTTTCCTCAATGTAAGCGTCCTTTGCTATCTGTGTGCCGGCGCATTCCGGGCACAGTATGTTTTTCACGAATATCGGTATTTCCGCTCCTGCTACGGGTTCAATAGTAAGAGGATGGAGCGAGCGTTTGCCGAAGTAAACGAGTTCTGCCGCTTCGAAGTAAGACAGCTTCTCGATAATTTTTGCGTTCTTAACCATATCCGGGTCGGCGCTCATGAAAGCCGTGCCGGCTTTCCAGATTTCAAGTTCTGATACGCCGAAACCGTACGCCAGGACCGAAGCCGTGTAATCGCCTCCGCCTCTTCCGAATGTAGTCACTTTACCTTCGGGGGTGCTGCCGAAGAATCCCGTGAAAATGGGAATCACTTTTTCGTTTACAATCGAGTGAGCTGTGAAATTGAAATTGCGTTTGAAGTCTTCGAGATTGACAATTGCGTTCTCAAAATTTTCATCGGTAACCAGGCCTATCTTGTCGGTTTCTATAATCTTCGATTGGCAGCCGTTATCTTCGAGCACGCCGGAAAGTATGATCGCCGCGATTCTTTCGCCGTAACTAAGTATGTAAGCGCTTACTGCGTCGGTGATTTCTTCCGTATAGGCGACGCCGTAAAGGAGCCGTTCGGCTTTTTTAATCTGAACCGTTATATCCTGAATGGTTTTGTTGAAGACCTTGTCGTTCTTTATCGCTTCCTGCGCGATATTGTAATGAGTCTCGGTCAGCACGCTTATCGTATCGCTGACGTTAACTTCTTTTCCCCTGGCTTTTTCGATACCGTCGATAAGTAGATCCGTAATACCGTCGAAAGCTGGCACTACAATAATCGGGAAGTCCTTTTCGGACATAATAATTTTGACGGTTTTAAGGAGGTTTTCCGAGCTGCTTATGCACTCGCCGTCGAATTTCAGCACCTTCAATTTCTTTTGCGCCATTTTATCCTGATAATTTTGTCTGAACGTGATAATAAATACAACTTAACAAAATACTTCAAATGGAATTAAAATATAATTCAAAATAAATTGCACGGCAAACGGATTGCGAAATCGTTTATTTCGCAGAAATACCGCGCATTTTCATGTTTATTGGCAGAACAAAACATTAGATTTTACGTATATTAATCAAATGAGCGAGGCTAATAAAAATACTTCAGAACCCGGTCTGGGTCAGACGATAAAGGAAGACATTCACGAAGACAGTCTTTTCAAGAATTTCTACAGAGACATAAAAGAGCTGAAGGAATTCTACATAAGCACCGAAAAGAAGAAGAAGCTTGAGAAGATGAATCCGTTCAAGCGCGTATTTTTCCTTACTCTGTGGATTCTCAAGAGCATGATACTGAAGCTGACTCCGACACGGAGATTACTGCTTCTGATAGGCGTAATTCTCATTATTATTTCAGGCAGTTTCAGCGTTTCTTTTGCAGATGCTGATTTAAGGATATCGATGGGCAGGGCGCTCCTGGGAGGCGCGATAGTAGTTGTCGTTCTGATGCTTGAGCTGAAGGACAAGCTTCTTGCGCGGGACGAGCTTGAAGCCGGAAGAAAGGTGCAGCAGGCGCTGATGCCGGAGCAGAATCCTTATCTTGAAGGATGGAGCGTCTGGTTATATTCGCGTTCGGCAAACGAAGTATGCGGCGACCTTGTGGATTATCTTCACATCAACGATGAAAGGACGGGTATACTGATGGCCGACGTTGCCGGAAAAGGCCTTAACGCGGCATTGCTCACTGCAAAACTTCAGGCTACTATACGAGCTCTGGCGCCGGATTACGACGCGATAAGCCTTGTTACGAAGGTAAACAATATTTTTTACAGAGAGAATTTAAGGAACATTTTCGCTTCGCTTATTTACTTTGAAATACGGAAAGGAAGCAACAGCATCAAACTTGTAAACGCGGGGCATTACCCCTCATATCATTGCCGCGGCAATCAGATAAAAGAATCAGGAAAGGGCGACATCGCGCTCGGACTGATGAAGGACGCAGTTTACAAGGAAGTGGTTTCCGAAATCGAACCGGGCGACGTGATACTCGCTTATTCGGACGGGGTGACTGAAGCGAGAAACCACAAGGGAGAGTTTTACGGGAACGCGAGGCTGTCAAACCTGCTTTGCAGCCTGGCGGGAAAGTCCGCAAACGAAATCGGGAATGAGGTTGTCAAAGCAATTGACAAGTTTATCGGGGATGTCAGGCTGCATGATGACCTTTCGATCATTGTATTGAAGAAACAGTAATTTTCGATTAGTAATTAGTGATTAATAATCAGTAATTGAAGATCCTTTTTTCTTTCATTTTTTATTCAACCACTCATTTTGTTTGTACATTGTCTGTTCCAAGAATTTCCTTTGTTTCAAGCATATATTTGGATATTTTTAGGTTAAATTAGCAAGGGGCTTTAAATGGCTGAAAAATTATTTCTTATCGACGCAATGGCGATGATATACCGCGCCTACTTTGCCATGATTGGAAGACCGCTTAAGGACGGGAAGGGGAACAATGTATCCGCGATATACGGATTCGTGAATTCGCTTATAAAAATAATCGAGGACGAGAATCCCGACCACATAGCAGTGTGTTTCGATACCGAAAAACCGACGTTCAGACACAAGGAATTTCCCGCGTACAAAGCGCAAAGGGCGGAAATACCGGACGACATGCCCTGGCAGATCGACGAAGTAAAAGAAGTCGTAAAACTTTTCAACATACCATCGATAGAACTTCCCGGATATGAAGCAGACGATATAATAGGTACACTCGTGAAACAGGCGGAGAAGGAAGGCGTGCACAGTTATATGGTAACGCCCGACAAGGACTACATGCAGCTCGTTTCAGACAAGAGTTTTCTGTACAAGCCGTCCCGCACTTCCACCGGCAACAGGGTGGCGGATGTCGAGATAGTGGGAATAGAGCAGGTTAAGATAAAGTTCGGGGTTACACCTGATAAAGTAATAGACGTTCTGGGACTTATGGGCGATGCCGCCGATAACATTCCGGGCGTAAAGGGCGTTGGAGAGAAAACGGCTATCGCGCTTATACAGGAATACGGTTCGATGGACGGAGTTTACAGTAACATAGACAAGATCACGAAGCCGAAGCTTAAGGAGATGCTGATAAACGACAAGAAGAGCGCGTATCAGGCGCGTCATCTTGTGACGATTTTCACTGAAGTGCCGATGGACACTAATTTTCATCATCTCAACCGGAAGGAGCCGGATAAAAAAGCTCTTGCTATGAGGTTTGAGGAACTCGGCATGAAGACATTCGCGAGGAAGTTCGGGGCGGGACTGGATTTTTCCGAAGAGAAAAAAGAAGTGAAGAAACCCTCAGAGGAAGGCTCGTTAAAAATCACGATTAAAGGAGGGAAGGTCGAGGACCTTATTCCCGAAGAGAAGAAAGACCTCAAGACCATAAACGACGTAAAGCACAGTTATTATACGATTGACACGGAGGATAAACTCGTTAAACTCGTGAAGAAACTTTCCGGCGAGGAAATAATTTCATTCGATACCGAGACGACGAGTGTTAATCCGATGGAGGCAAAACTCGTGGGCCTTTCGTTCGCATACAACGAGAATGAGGCATTCTACGTGCCCGTCAGCGGGGAATTCGAGAAGAAGCAGACCGGCGGCGGTGATTTGTTCAGCCAGGAAAAGAAGGAAGAGGGAAAAGGAATAGAAGTGAATTTTGTAGTCGAAAAAATCAAGCCGCTTCTTGAAAGCAAGAAGACAGCTAAGACGGGGCAGAACCTGAAATTCGATTACATGGTAATGAAGAATTACGGAATCGAACTTGAGAACATTGTATTCGATACGATGATAGGCTCGTTCATACTGAATCCCGAGGGCAGGCACAACATGGACGATCTGGCGGAAAAATGGCTGAAGTATCAGACAATACATATTGAAGAACTCATCGGCAAGGGAAAGAACCAACTCTCGATGCAGGACGTGGAGATCTCGAAGATAAGCGATTACGCGGCGGAAGATGCTGACGTTACGCTGAAGCTGTATCACAGGCTGGAATACGAACTGCAGAAAGTTAACCTACTGAAATTCTGCGAAGAGGTTGAATTTCCTCTTATAAAGGTTCTCGGCGATATGGAATACGAGGGAATCAAAGTTGACCCGAGGGTTCTGAAAGTTCTGGACAAGGAAATAGTAAAGTTCATAAAGGAATACGAAGAAAAAATTTACGAACTCGCGGGCGGGAAATTCAACATCAACTCGACAGGTCAGCTGGCGGACGTTCTCATAAAGAAACTTCACCTGAAGTTATCGAAGAAAACTAAAACGGGATTCTCGACTGACATTTCTGTTCTCGAGGATCTGAAATACCAGCATCCGATAGCGGAGAACCTGATTGAATACAGGATGCTGACGAAACTGAAGTCGACGTACGTTGACGCCCTGACTAACGCGATTAATCCTGTAACGGGAAGAGTTCATACTTCATTCAACCAGATCGGCGCGTCGACAGGAAGGCTTTCCAGCACGGACCCGAACCTTCAGAACATACCGGTAAGAACGGATACAGGCAGGAGCATAAGAAAAGCATTCGTGCCGAAAAGCGACGATTATCTCGTAATGTCGGCCGACTACTCGCAGATCGAACTTCGCGTGATGGCGCACTATTCGGAGGACGAGAACTTCATAAACGCATTCAAGCGCAACCGTGACATTCACACGGAGACGGCGATGAAAATATTCAGGCTGAAAAATAAGGACGAGGTTACGCAGAACAGAAGAAGGAAAGCGAAGGAAGTTAACTTCGGAATACTTTACGGCATCGGCGCTTTCGGTCTTGCTACGAGGCTTGAAATAAAGAACACGGAAGCGAAGGAAATAATCGATATGTATTTCAAAGAATTCCCGAAGGTGTACGAGTTTCTTGAAAAGACGAAGAAGTTCGCGCACGATAACGGATTCGTCACTACGCTCATGGGAAGGAGAAGGTATCTGCCTTCGATCAACAACCAGAACGCGACTGTTAGGGCCGAGGCTGAAAGGGCGGCAATCAACATGCCTATACAGGGAACAGCGGCGGATATGATTAAGATAGCGATGTATGAAATTCACAGGCTGTTCAGGGAGAAGAAACTCAAATCGAAGATGCTTCTGCAGGTGCATGACGAACTCGTGTTCGAAGTCGAAAAGACGGAGCTTGAGGAAGTAAAGAAAATCGTTCAGCGCGAGATGAAGAACGCGATAAAACTGAACGTCCCGGTTGAAGTCGAGATAGGAACGGGTAAGAGCTGGTTTGAGGCGCACTAATCCAATTAACAATTAGTAATTAATAATTAATAAT
>CAIKZJ010000450.1 GCA_903831845.1 uncultured Ignavibacteriota bacterium | reverse complement strand
TTTCCGTATATAACCAAATATTACTGGCGCATAAAAGCGAAGAACGAGATCGGCTGGGGCGCGTTTACGCCATTCAGCAATTTTACCACTATTGTTCCTGCTCCCGCAGCGCCTGTGCTGATTAGTCCTGCGAATAACTCGACAGGATTATTAAATCCGGTAATGTTCGTCTGGACAAAACCAACATACGCAACAGGATATGTTATTCAGATATCAACGGATTCTCTTTTCGGAAGCATATTCCTGACCGATTCCACATTGACTGACAGCATAAAGTCAGTGAACACACTTTCTCCTCTCACAAATTACTGGTGGAGAATAAAAGCTATAAATGTCGGAGGGCAGAGCTCCTATACTTCGGGGTGGAAATTCAGGACGATGGGTTCACCCAACTGCGTGCAGTATTACAGTCCGGGAAATAACGGCACAAACCAGCCGGTCAATATTACATTTGTCTGGTATAAATCTACAGACCAGACTTTTAATATGAACGAAAAAACTGTGAGCAAGTACTGGTTTGAGCTGTCTACCGACTCGGCATTTGCGACGGTTTCGGTAAGAGACACTTTGCTGACAGATACAACGAAATCCGTTTCAGGCCTTTCGAACAATACTCTATACTTCTGGCGGGTAAAAGCGAAGAATGAAATCGGATGGAATGCTTTCTGCAATTTCTGGAGAATGACGACAATTGTAGCGGCTCCGACGGCCCCTGTATTGCTTTCACCGGCTAACGGCTCGCTGAATGTTTCGCTGACACCAGCCTGTTCCTGGAACAGCGTTGCCGGAGCGGTAACTTACAGGTATCAGATATCCGCCGACAGCACGTTCGCATCTGTGCTGTGGGATACGGCGGGAGTAAGCGGAACTTCGGTTAATGTGCCTGCCGGAAAACTGGCGCAGACAACAAAGTACTTCTGGAGAGTGAACGGAACGAACATAGGCGGAACAGGTCCCTGGTCCGCTGTCTGGAATTTCACTACTCTGGCTCTGCCGCTTTCACTGAACCTGAAAGTGTATCTTGAAGGATTCTGGGACGGCTCGTCGCACGTCAGCGATACCGTGTACGTGTATCTTGCAACTGCGAACACTCCGCATAATTATGCCGACACATCAAAGATAGTGCTTTCTTCAACGGGCACGGCGGTAACGTCATTCTCCCGCGCGTTAAGCGGAAGTTATTATGTAGTGGTTCAGCACAGAAACCACCTGCAGACGTGGAGCGCTTCTCCGCAGGCTTTTACAGGCGGCACGCCTTTAAGTTATGACTTCACGACCTCGTCGTCGCAGGCATACGGAAACAACATGAAACAGTTCGGAAGTTCATGGGTTCTTTACGGCGGAGACGCGAACTTTGACGGCTCGATTGACGCCATTGACATATCCGTGTTCATAGGCCAGTTCGGATTGCAGGGGTATCTCGAATGCGACTTCAATGGAGACGGCGACGTGAACGCTATGGACGTGCAGATAATTACGCAGAACTTCGGACTTACTGTTGCAGTACCGACGCTGAATGCGCTTCCGCAGAAAAACCGTCAGCCTGTGAACGTTAACGAAACTCTGAAACAGAGAAACAATAAAACAGGAAAACCCAATTCAAAATAATTAATTTGAGGCTGCCTCTGCTTTCCGCGGGGCAGCCGTCTTTTTTTTCTGCATTAAATTTATTCACGCCGTTAAATATATTTTCTACTTAAACAAATAAATGATATTATAATGAATAATTTATTTTCAGGGATTAAGATTAAACGAACAGAATTAAAGAACAGAATAGCCGTCTCTCCCATGTGCCAGTATTCGGCCTCAAACGGGTTTGCGTCAGACTGGCATACCGTGCATTACGGAACGCGCGCGTCCGGCGGAGCGGGACTGATAATACAGGAAGCAACTGCCGTTTCACCCGAAGCCCGCATTTCACCCGAAGACCTCGGAATATGGAGTGATGACCACGTTGAACCTTTGAAGAAAATAACAGAATTTATAAAATCACAGAACAGCGTTCCCGGAATACAGCTCGCGCACGCCGGAAGAAAAGCTTCGACATACTCGCCTTTCAAGGGAAGCGGTGAATTGAAACCCGCCGACGGCGGCTGGCAGGTTTACGGTCCCGGCGAAGAACCGTTCTCCCCGAATTATCCGAAGCCCGCTGAAATGTCGAAACACGACATCGATAAAGCAGTCGCGGATTTCGCGAAGGCGGCCGAAAGAAGCGTGAAGGCGGGTTACGAAATAATTGAACTCCATTTTGCCCACGGATATCTCGTACATCAGTTCTATTCTCCTCTTTCGAATATTAGAAAAGACGCATTCGGCGGTAACTTTGAGAACAGGACGCGAATCGCGTTCGAAATAGTCAAAGCCGTGAAAGACGTTCTGCCTGAAGAGTATCCGCTCATTGCAAGAATTTCCTGTACCGATTGGGTCGAAGGTGGATGGACGATTGATGATTCCGTGAAATTTGCCGCGCTGCTTAAGGAAGCGGGCATCGATATTATCGATTGTTCCAGCGGCGGTAATGTTATGAAAGCCGAAATACCGCTCGGCCCCGGTTATCAGGTTCCGTTTGCCGAAAGAATAAAAAAGGAATCGGGTATTATGACAGGAGCGGTGGGATTGATAACGTCACCCGAGCAGGCAGACCAGATAATCCGCAGCGGACAGGCCGACATAATACTCATGGGCAGAGAGCTGCTGAGAAATCCTTACTGGCCTCAGAAAGC
>CAIKZJ010000449.1 GCA_903831845.1 uncultured Ignavibacteriota bacterium | reverse complement strand
GAAACACCTCCTTACAATTCATTCGGCAGGATATAAATTCGTCAAGAGGTAAATCCTTTTACAAATTTTTTACATTTGTTTTAAATCCGCATGACATACAATCCGTATTAATTCTTTAGCTTGGTAATGAATTTAAACGGAGGTTATTCAAATGAAAGCGGTTCTAATAATGCTCTTCCTTGTAAACGGTCTTTTCGCGCAGAACACACAAATAACAATACTGCACACCGGCGATTCACATTCTCATCTCGACGCGTTCGGTCCAAAAGACGTTTCGGGCAGCGGTACGATAGGCGGAATAGGCAAAGCCGCCACTATTATCGGCACAATAAAAGCTACCGAACAAAACGTGCTGTTCGTACATTCCGGCGATTTCAGCGTCGGAGACTTTTTCTTCAACAAATACTACGGCGTTCCCGAGCTTCAGATACTTAAGCAGCTCGGCTGCGACGCGCTTACTGTCGGAAACCACGAGTTCGACCTCGGACCGACGACTTTGTATTCTGTCTTTCAGGAAAGTTTTCAGGGCGGTAGCTTTCCTGTGCTTTCGGCAAACCTTGATATGAGCGGATACCCTGAACTCGGGAATTACGTAAGCCCTTACGTAATTAAAGACGTGTCCGGAGTCAAGGTCGGAATATTCGGAATGACTATTCCCAGTCCGCTTAGCAACCCTTCTCCTGTTGTCATACAGGAAAATATTCCCGAGATAACTTACGCTACGGTAACGGCGATGCAGTCTGCCGGAGCGGATGTAGTCGTGATGCTTTCGCATCTCGGCTGGTCGATTGACAGTTCAATCGCCGCGGGGATTCCGGGTATCAATATAATAGTAGGAGGACACGACCATTATGTATTCAATTCTCCGAAACACGTAAATAATCCGGCGGGATATCAGACGTATGTTCTTGAAGCGGGTGAAAACTACGAATATGTCGGCAAACTTGATTTCACTTATTCTAACGGCGCCGTTACTTTCGGAAGTTATACGCTCATACATGCAGACGCCAACGTTCCGTCTTACCCCGAAGTTCAGGGAGTCGTGGATTACCTGAAACAGGGAATTGTTGAAACTTACGGCGATGTTTACGGCGCTTCGTTCGGTACGGCGAAAGATGATATCAACAGAGTGCCTGTATCGAGCAACCCGCGCTTTAAAGACAGTCCGGTGGGTAACCTGATAACGGATGCCTACAGGTACAAAACAAAAACGGAAACAGCGATAACAGCGAACGGACTTATTTCGCAGAAGATTTA
The DNA here is from genome assembly GCA_903831845.1 of uncultured Ignavibacteriota bacterium. Taxonomy (GTDB): domain Bacteria; phylum Bacteroidota; class Ignavibacteria; order Tepidaquicellales; family Tepidaquicellaceae; genus CAIKZJ01. The sequence continues at coordinate 625 of CAIKZJ010000449.1, read as the reverse complement.
CAAGGGCGCTATAAACGGTTCGGACATTTTCCATTCTGCGGCTTACGGGTATGACGTAAATACAGGGCTCGGATTCAATCTTCTTAAGATGGACATCAGCGGTATGGAGCTGATAAAAGGCCTGGAGGTGGGATTGTCGCAGCTCGGCATTACCGATGATTATTTTCTACAGGTGTCAGGCATATCGTTCAGATACAACCCTCTTAACGATGTCGGGAGCAGGATTATACTTTCTTCGCTCCGTGTCAGCCTTCAGCCGGTCAACCCCGCGAGGAATTATTCGCTGACCGTTAACGAAGGCCTGTACGGTATACTCCTTCAGTGCGGCGTAATGGTTGAGAACGTAACACCTGCAGGCCTTTCGGAATATGCGGCTGTAAGGGACTACATAAGCTCACTCGGTACAGTAAAGTACACGACCGAAGGCAGGATATCCGAAAAAGAGAAGGAGACAGGTAAAAACCTTCTGAAGGAAAGCGGCACAGGAAAGGAAGCAAGCCTTTACGGCAATTTTCCCAACCCCTTCAATCCCGTCACAAAAATACAATATTACATCCCCGTTAACGGAATGGTCACGCTTAAAGTCTATGACGTTTCCGGGCGCGAGATAAAAACCCTGGTCAAT
>CAIKZJ010000448.1 GCA_903831845.1 uncultured Ignavibacteriota bacterium | reverse complement strand
GCTGAAATTAATGAACTTTTCCTGCTCGATGTTATATACTTCGTTCAGTTTAAATAACAGTTTTTCTATCTTATTAATTTCAGTTCTCTTGCTCCTGATAATTATACCGGCTTTATGCACTTTCATAACTATATATTCCACAAAATGTTGATAATAAGATTCCTGGATGTATTTGTCAAGGAATTGTCCGTTGCTTCATATTTGTCTATGCCGCCGAGGATGTTAATGCTGGAATCATTTCTTATGTTAAATCTGACCCCTGCGTACGGGCCGTAGATAGCCTGTGTTCTTTTCAGAATACGGACGCCCCTTTCGTAATTATAATATCTCCTGATATAATGCCTGAACCCGACGAAGAAATTTACAAACTCTTTCATGTCGTAACTAAGCCTCGTACCGAGCGTTCTTTCGTCCGAATAATTTGTCGGTTTTACGGAAAAATTATCGTTGTTGAACTGCCCCTGCTCGTAAATCTTCAGTATTCCGTAAAGACCTCCCGTGATTTTCCGCGTTATCCTGAAATCGGTGGAATCGGACATATACAGCTGCCTGAATGAGAAGCTCTGAACCTGCGAAACAATGTCCTCGTACTTGTAGACCGTGTAGTTTGCAAGCACCTGAAAATAATTCTTCGAGGTAACTGCTTTAACGGGAGTGTAAAAACTTACGGAACTGAGTTTGTATACCTTGTTTGTGTTGTTGTTCGAGCTTTTCTGTTTGTGAATGTAATTAAGAAGCGTCGAATTGAATTCGAAAGAAGTCTCGACATAAAAATTTCTCAAATTGTAGTACCTGTGAGCGATAATGGCGTTGAACAGAAGTTCGTCCCGGTCGTCGTAGTTGAGCTGGCTTTCGGTATCGTACCTCATCAGCGAGGAGCTGCCCTGGAATCTGAGCGTATGAAAAGAGGTGAGATTGTAATACGCCTCAAGGTAAGCATTCGAAGTTTTGCTGTTGTTGTTCTTGTCCATCTCGATATTCTCTATATCCCTCTGCTGCTGCGGAGTAACGTCCCCGAGGTCTGTGGGCCTGTGGCTTTCTTCCCTTTCCGTGTAACTCGCATTCAGCCTTGATATGAACTTCCCGGCTCTGTACTCGAGCTCAAACCCGCCCTGCATAAGATTCTCGTTAATTCTGTTGTTGTAAATGTTCTCGAGAAAGAGGCTTCCTCCGGGCGGTTTGTACCTGTAGGCATTCTGTATATTCTTGAAAAAGTAAAGCGCCTTAAGTTTAAGAAACAGCTCCCTCGAGAACCTGTAAGAGAGGTTGTCGCCGAGAAGCACGTAATTCTCGTACCTTGACTGTATGTTATTCTTCACGCCGAACTGCTTTATTATGCTGTTAGTCGCGGGCGTGTAAAAATCGGTTCGCAGGGTGTAAGCCCTGACCACAGCTTCGTTATCGGAGTATTCCGAAAACCTTTTTTTTACGTTCGAATAAAGTTCGCCGGAATAATTCGTCTTTTCTCCGTAGCCGTCCGCAGAAACATGAAGGATACCCGAAGATTCAAAATCCGAGACCATTAGCCTGTTCAGCCTGCTTTCAAGCGAACCGGAGAATCCGTTATTGTAGACATCTACCTGCTTGTCGTTCTTAACGCCGAATTTTGTGTTCAGACTGAATACATCCGAAGGCACGAAATCGAGGCTTGTATAGAAAAAGTTGTTGTAACCCTTGTTAAGGCCTACGTCCTTATTGCCTGTCAGCAGTTTGCTAAGCACGCCGCCGCCGGCGTATAGATTCTTCGAGAGCATGTAATCGGCCTTCAGGTCAAGATTGTTGTTATCGGTAGAAAAATTGTCCGTGAATTTCGTAACGGAGGAATTGAAATCGTTTTTTATAAGATACCGGAGTTTGCTGTAAGTGCCGTTGTAATAAACGAGCGAATATAAATTCGCGGCGTTGAGGTCGTTGTAAAAATCATTCCTGATCATGTTCCTGTACACAATCGTATCAGCGTCCGTGTTCAACAGCTGCGCTTCTGCCGGCAGTACAAACACAAATAGCAGCAGGATAGTTTTAAGAGAATGCCTCATCATAGACGAACTCTTTTTTACTGTCCCTTACGGCTATTTCTCTGAAAAAATTCTCCAGCGATTTATATTCTTCGGAATCGTTAAGCTCGGTTTTCGGCTTGTCGAGTATGATCTTACCGCTGTCTATGACTATTATTCTTGTGCTTACTTTTTCCATGAGGTCAAGAAGATGGGAGGAATAGAAAACTGTTTTTCCCTTTTCGGCAAGTTTAACCACCATATCCTGGAATATCATAATAGAAAAAGCGTCAAGGCCGTTAAGAGGTTCGTCGAACAGAAGAATTCCGGGATTATGCAGCAACGCTGACGTTATAAGCACTTTCTGCTTGTTTCCTTTTGAAAGCTTCCCGATTGATTCGTCAAGATATTCAGTAAACGAATACAGGTCGGCAAAATAATCCGTTCTCCGCCTGAATTCCGATTCACCCAGGTTCCTGAGGTCGCGGATAAAACTGAAATATTCTTTAACGGTGAGCGAATTAAACATCTCCGCCGTTTCGGGAACATAACCTGCAATCTTTTTTATTCCATCCTCGCCTCCGGGCAGAGCGTTTCCGTCAACAAGCACGGACCCTTCGTCAAAAGGAAGAATGCCGCAGAGGATTTTAAGCGTCGTCGATTTACCCGCGCCGTTTGTGCCTATGTAACCGCATATTTCCCCGCTCCGCACTTCAAAACTGACGCCGCCGAGCGCTTTAACGCCTCCGCTGTATGTCTTGTGAATATTGTCGGCTTTTATCATAATGCTTAATAAGATAAAGTATTTATGAATGAAATAAAATTTAGTAATCTTTCATGATTAAACGCGGCCCGGCGCGTTCAGGGATAATAAATTGAGTGCGATTGCAAGAGCAGAGAACCGACATTGAAAACAAATATCAGGCTTTGTTCTTTCGGAGGAGATCTTCCACAAGATTCTTAATTTTCTTAATATCAAAAGGTTTGGAGATATATGCGTCAAGTCCGGCGCTGAAAAATTCCTCGTCATCTCCGCTCATAGCGAATGCCGTCATGGCTACGACAGGGACTTTTTCATATCCTTTTATTTTTCTCAGTTCCCGCGTCACTTCCATTCCGTTCATGCCTTTGCCCAGATTAATATCCATAAGTACAAGAGAGTATCTTTTCCTGCCGGCCATCTCGAGCGCCGCAGGGCCGTTGTTGGCGAATTCCACGATATGGCTCTTATTAAAGATAACGTCTATAAAATCTTTTGTGATTGTATCGTCGTCGACACAAAGAATTTCGGATTTCACTGTATGCTGATTCCCGTCAGTTTCCTGTTCTGAATCTGTAGTACCGGTATTTTGCGATTTGACATCTTCTCCGCAGGGAAATTTCACGGTGAAAGTCGTACCCTCGCCGTGAATACTGTTTACACTGATTGTACCGCCCAGTTTCTCTATGAACCTTTTTGTAATTGTGAGGCCAAGTCCGGTTCCCTCGAACTTTCTGGCAAATCCTTCGCTGACCTGCCTGAACTCCTCGAATATGACCATAAGCAACTCTTCGGGTATTCCTATACCTGTATCGCTTACCTTTATCACCGCCTGTTTCACATTTTCATTCGTTTCTTCCGATAGTTCCACGTCTATTCCGCCCTTTTCGGTGTAATTAACCGCATTGCTTATAAGGTTGTTCATTATCTGCCAGAAAAGGTCCTCATCTGTACTGATGAAGAGAGATTCCGGTGCGGTGAATTTCAAATTAATGTTTTTAACAGAAGCCTGCCTGTCGAAATTCCTGCACACCTCATGCGAAACGGCAACTATATCGACTCTGGTAATATTCACGTTTATCTTGCCTGCCTCAATTCTGGTAAGGTCAAGAATAAGGTTGAGCGTTTTCATCAGCCGTTTTCCGCTCAGGTTAATAAGATCCGCCATCTGTTTAAGTTCGGGATCCGGGATTTTTTCCTTCAGTATTTCTGCAAAACCGAGTATGCCGACCATTGGCGTTCTTAGCTCATGGCTCATGTTGCCGAGAAAGCTCGACTTAAGTTTGCTCATTTCCCTCGCGCGTTCTTCTGCTTCTTTAAGAATCTGCTCGTTTCTCTTGAATTCCGATATATCCGTGCTGAAGATAGCAAACCTGTTTATCCCTTCGCTTTCGTCTTTTATAGGATATATGGCGTTTTTCCAGAATTTTTTCTCCATAACGTTTTCGAAGAATACGGGATTCCTTTTGGCGGAGGACTCGCTGATCTTTTCAATGAACAGATTTCTGTTCTCTTCCGAAATGAAATCCGAAATATTCCTGCCGTTTATACCTGACACTTCAGGCCCTATCTGCCTGACAAAAGAATCGTTTGCCGATATAATATCACCCTTCGGACTTACGAGCACGATTGAATCGTTTGTGGCGTTCAAAACTGTGGCAAGATTTTCCTCTGTGATTTTTCTGTTAACGATTTCTTCTTTCAGATTTCGGTTCACAAGGAAATACTTTTCGATAAGATCGGCTATATCCCCGAACTCATTCCTGAATTTCTTTGCGTGAGCCAGGTGCGAAACCTCATTCTTTACAAGAGCATTTTCGAGACTGTTTAACGGGTTGGTTATCCAGCTTTTTGACAGAGAGACAAATAAAAGCAATACAAGAAGCCAGACAACGGAGGATATTATAAATGAAAATATGGATATACTGTCAAACCTGACAAGATACTCGTTTGTCTTTCTGAAATTCAGTTTGAAATTCTCGTCGCCGTTGAATCCGTAAAGAATTTTCACGATTGAAGTCTCAATATCCGGATTTTCGTTCTCAACAGTTTCTTTCCGGTCGAATATTTTTATCTTTGAATCCGTCGCCTTCTCAAATTCTTCAATGTAGGCCCTGTCCCAGACCTTGGCAAGCATGAAATACCCCGAAGGTTTCTGGTAATGTGTTTTGTAATCCGCAGTAGGCACAATTGAAGCGGCAAAGACCTGCACGATGCTGTTGTCAATTTTAATGAAAAAATCCGTTATTGGTTTTTTCCCGAAGACCGAATCAAGGGGGGCGTAATCGCTTATAGAAAATATGTCCTTTTTATCCTCGCTGCGCGTATAGAAGAGTTTATCGCCGTTACGGTCGTAGACCCAGACATAATCTGCTTTAAAAGTAGTGAGTACAGTATTTAGATTGGTCGCTGCAAATTTCTCCGAACGGGTTTTCGTGAATTCCACCATGTCGTCCCAGCCCGAGTAGTCGTCAGTAGCCGAAGCATATTTCTCTTTCTTCAGGTTAAGCACGTTGCTGATTATTGATTCAAAGCCTGTCTTTTGCGCGTCGAGCAAGACGGTTCTCTGCTGAACATCATAATAACGGAGTGAAAGCTGCAACATTATGGAAATGACAAATGCGGCCGCAAAAAGGATAGATAATTTTCTTGAGACTTTCATCTCTTACTTCTTAATTAGCTTTTAATTCAATAAAGAATATTGAGATAAAACGCGACGTGAAATACCCGAAACCCTGAAATAACAAATCTGACAGCATATTATATGAATTATTGTCAGCAGAAATTACAGAAAGAACTGTAAAAAATATTGCGGAGAAGCAGGGATTCGAACCCTGGATGAAGTTGCCCCCATAACGGTTTTCGAGACCGCCGCTTTCAACCACTCAGCCACCTCTCCGAAAGCATAAAAGTAACGTTTTTCGGTTTTTTATTCAATGTAAAAAATCCGCGTTTATTCATGACTTTATG
>CAIKZJ010000447.1 GCA_903831845.1 uncultured Ignavibacteriota bacterium | reverse complement strand
TGGAATTCAACTGCCCTGGAATGCACTGTTCGGGCTGTGAAGGAACAATAACGGACGAAGTTAAGAAGATGGACGGAGTAAAGGAAGTCATCGCGGATTCAAAGACAAAAACGGTAAAAGTAACATATGACACGAACAAGACGAACAAGGACAACATCTCGAAGTCGATAAACGCGGCGGGTTACGATACGCAGATTTCGAATTCAGACAACAAGCACAACTGTGAAGAAGACATGACGAAGGATAAAAAAGACTGACATGGCCGAAAAAGTGGATTTTGACAAACACGCGGAGAGTTATGAAAAACAGATGGCAGAGGACCTGAAGTTCTTCATAGAAGAAACAGGTTATCTTGCCGAATACAAGGTTAAAATAGTCAAGGAAACTATAGGAGAGAAGCCGCTTAACATTCTCGAATACGGCTGCGGCATCGGAATGAACATCAATTACTTCAACAAGCATTTCAGGGACACCGAAATTTACGGATGCGACATTTCTAATAAGAGTCTTGAAGTTGCCGAGGAAAGGAATCACGAGCGGGTAAAATTCTTTCTCATCACGGAGGAAAACAGCGCAAAGTACAGGGAATTTTTCGACGTAATATTCGTTTCCTGCGTGTTCCACCACATTCATCCCGAGCACAGGCAAAATTCGATGAGGAACATTTACAGTCTGATGAAACCCGGCGGCACTTTTTATTTATTCGAGCATAATCCATACAATCCGATTACGAGAAAGATAGTAAACGAATGCATCTGGGATACTGACGCAATACTTCTTAAACCCGATGAATCATACAATCTGATAAAGGATGCAGGTTTCAAGCCGGAGCACAGGAGGAAATACACTTTATTTTTCCCGGGTTTTCTAAGGTTCCTGCGGAAGACCGAAAAATTCCTGTCGTTTCTGCCGTTAGGCGGGCAGTATTACATCAAAGCCAGAAAAATTTAATTATCAGGACTGCGGATTTTTCTTCTTCTTCATTTCCGCGATATATTCTTTCCTGTACGCGAATATTTCCCGTATAGTCCTGAGTATGACGGAAGGCCTGGCGCCGGTTGAAACACCGTCCAGGCGCGGGAGATGGAGGACTCCGATCTCGGTAACCGTATAATCAAGAAGGTTCGCCTTCAGCATTATTTCCGCGTCAATGAACGCGTCAACGGAATCAATTTTAATCCTTCTGAACAGCTCTGTCTTAAACAGCTTGAATGCGCAGTCGATATCCCAGTAATGGATATCGAATATGAGTTTTAGAAGATAATTATAGCAAAGTGAAGTAAACTTTCTGTAGAGCGAATACTGTTTATGCTTCCTGTACCCCACGACGATATCCGAAAACGGTATGAGCGCGACAAATTTTTTCATTTCCTCAAGGTCAAACTGGTTATCACCGTCGGTATAGAAGACATAATCCATCTTAGCATTAAGGAAACCGTCCTTGAGTGTGGCGCCGTAACCCATGTTCTTTTCATGATGTATCACGCGCACTTTAGGAAACTCCTTAGCAAGCTCGTCAGCCACCTCGCCGGTTTTATCCGGGCTCCCGTCTTCGATAATAATAACTTCGTAATCCTTTAATTTGAGTTCCTCCAGTATTTTTACCGCGCTTCTTGTGACCTTTCCTATATTATGTTCGTCATAGTAAGCGGGGAAAAATACGGAAAGCGTAATCCGGGAAGTATCGAGCATTGTCATTTATTGAATTTCCTTTTTTATGTATTCGTAAGTTTTTTTAATGCCTGTTTCAAGATTTGTTTCGGGTTTCCATCCGTAGGATGACGAGATGAGGCTGTTGTCCAGAACGCTCACAGGAACATCGATGCTCCTACCCTGCTTGTAAACGACGCCGGGTTCCGTTCCCGCGACCCTGCGCATTATTTCCAGCACATCGTTCAGTGAATGCCCTGTCCCGTAACTAAGGTTAAACACTTTCGCTTTTGTATCGGCTTCAAGCGATTTAACGAGCGCCCTGACCGCGTCTTTTATGTAAATATAATCGCGGACGACGCTGCCGTCGCCCCATATTTCAATCGTTTCGCCTTTAATTATCTTCTTCAGAAAAACGGGAACGACGCCCTGCGCCACGAAAGGATTCTGACGTTCGCCGTAAGGGTTGGAAAGCCTGAATACCCTGTAATCGAGGCCGTATAGATTATAGAACATATAAAGATAATCCTCTATTGTCTTCTTGATGATTCCGTATGAGCAGATAGGTTTACAGGGATGATTTTCTTTGACAGGGATTTCATCCGGGACACCGTACACTGTCCCTCCCGAAGAAATAAATATAACTCTTGCAATCTTGTTCGCGACGGCTTCATTAAGGAACCTGAGTGAAGAAACAAGGTTTGTCTCGACGTCGTATATGGGATTTTCGTTGGACGTTGCCGGAAGAGTTGAACTGACAAGGTGGAAGACATAATCTATTCCTACAAGCGAATTTTTCAGGTCAACTTCGTTATTGAAATCGCCCTCGATTATTCTGACTCTGTCCAGAATGTGGTTAATATTCTTTCTCGAAAAATTCAGTTTATCGAATATCACGACTTCATGCCCTTTTTCAAGGAGCGAATCGGCAAGATGCGAGCCTATGAATCCCCCTCCGCCGAGTATGAGACATTTTTTAGCCATCGTCGTTAGTTGATTTTTTCAAAAAAGAAAATGGTGAACCTCCTGTCGATGGACGCGAACTGATTAAGCAATTTATAATCCGGATTGTTAACCAGGTCTTCAAGTTTAGTATCGCACTTCCATACAGGGTCGGGCCTGTAGCCGTAATGTGTTTCCCATGCCACTATCGAGCCTTTAGGCGCCCCGGGTAGAGTTCTTGAGTTCAGAGGACTGAATTTCGAAGGGTCCTTCTTATAGTCGGCCGAATAGAATTTCATAAGCGGATGGTTCGTGTAGAAATTCCTTCCATCGAAATTCTGCGAATTAACAAATTCGGACGCATTCTTCACGGCCATATTTTCAGAAGAAAGCACTTTCGGCTTGAAATCAACTGACAAATAAACTACAGCAAGCAGAACGAGCAAAACCGATACTTTATTCAGATAACCTGCCGACGAATTCCGCGGTATTACGGCCGTTACGGCAAAAACCGCTATGAGAAAAAACACCTTCGTATAATCCGCAACGTCAAGGAGAACCCTGCCGTCCGATTGTTTTGACAGAAAGACAAAAGTAATGAAAATCAGTATTCCCGTGATAACGTAATTCTGCATTTTGTATCTTGCCTCGGCAAGATTATTCAGACCCATCGTAGCGAAAACGGCGCAGATCGGGGATATATGAAGTATATATCTCCAGTTGCCCGGATTTGCTTTAATGAGCATCGTGCTCGTATGAATTATCATAACGAGAATGAAGAGTATATACAGAAGATAATACTTACTGAAATGCTCTTTCATTTTTTCCTTTTCGGCGATGAATGACAGGAAGCCCTGAACGAAGAGCACGAACGAAACGGGACCGACGACGAAGATGTAGGTCTGCAGGTAGTGATAGAACTGCGGATACTCCATCTTGTATTCGAAAGCCGAAACGTTTCTCATTTCGGAATAGATGTACATGATATCGCCGTTCATCATATAGCCGAGCAAATCGTATACGAGCGGGAAAACGCCCATCAACAGAACTTCCTTGTAATGTTTATTCCTGATGAATACGAATGCGAGGATTATAGCAAACAGGGCGATTTCCTGTCTTACGGTAAAAATATAACCGACAATAAGGGCTGCCCATGCGAATTTTTCTTTCCGGTAAAGTATGAGGAATATGACAAAAAGGAGAGCCGTGAAAATTTCCGGGTAACAGCGGAACGACAGGTCGAAATACGTCGGCTGGGCCGCCATGAGCAGGGCGCCGAAGAACGCGTAGTTGATCCCGTAAAGTTTAATAAGTTTGTAAGTAAGAAATACAGTAGTCGAGGCGATAAGAGCGCTGAACATCAGAACGAAATCATAACTTATTAAAGCCGGAAGAACCATGACAATCTTGTAACCTGGTTTAGCGGCATTGCCGAGAATAGCCCACGGGTTTTTCCAGAAGTCCAGCATGTTCACATACTGCTGAATCTCGTCATCCTGATAGAAACCCGTCGAGTATCTGCTCAGGACAAAATAGACGGCTGCAAGGACAGGAATGACAAGCCAGAAATACTTATCGATGTAAGAATCGATGCTTACGGTTTTTTCAACCGTTACTTTGTTAACCTTCGTTTTTGCCATAATCAGACGTGAAAATATACAAATATAACAAGGATTTAAAGACAATTAATAATTAAGAGCAGAAGTTAGGAGTAAGAAGTTAGTAGTTATACGGGCAAGTCGGGACGCAAATAGCGCGGAAGTCAGGATTCAGGAGTTTTTCGTCTGTTAAAAAGAAGCTCACTGAGCGCATAATAATTATTTATTAGTTTTCAAACTAATAAAGTAACAGAATACTTACCGCAAAAATATTAAATAGTTTGTATTGCAACTTTTTGTTCTTACAGGCTGTTTTACATACAAGTGTAAATTAATTAAAAAGTTCATATACAAAGCAAAATCAATTAATATGAAAAAATATCTTCTTGTTTTGGCATTATTAATACTGGGAATGAATGAAATCCATTCTCAGAACTGGTCGTCAATGGGCGGAGGTCTGCCTGACTTCGGTGATTGCGTCATTGTATACAATAATGAACTTTATGCGGGCGGCAGATTCGGGATACTGAAATGGAGCGGATCTTCATGGGTACCTTTGGGAGCAGGAGTCACGGGAGAAGTTGTTTGCATGGCCGTCTTTCAGAATAAGTTAATTGTAGGAGGAGCTTTTACCGACGTTGCAAATCTTGGCACTCCTTATCTTGCATCGTGGAACGGTACGGCCTGGAATGACCTTGGCGGTACGACCAACAGCATAGTGCAGTCTTTAACCGTATGGAATAACAAATTAATCATTGGCGGATATTTCAATCAATGCGAAAATCTCACTGCGAACTATATCGTACAATACGACGGTAACAATTTTTCCGTAATGGGAGCGGGAATGAATTCACAGGTAATGGCTCTCACTTCTTATAACGGCAATCTTTACGCAGGCGGGTTTTTCACTACTGCGGGCGGCAATTCTGCAAGCCACCTGGCAAAATGGGACGGAACGTCCTGGAGTCCCGTTGGTTCGGGCATAGGCGGAATCGTCTATTCACTCGGTAATTACAGCGGAAGTCTTGTAATCGGAGGTCTGTTTTCATCGGCAGGCGGTGTTGCAGCCAACAATATAGCTCTCTATAACGGTTCAAATTTTTCTGCGCTGGGGAGCGGCTGCGGAAGCGGTTTTTACCCTTATGTGTTTACAGTCATATCGAGCGGATCAATGCTTTATGCCGGGGGATTATATGAAGTAGCAGGCGGAATTACAGTCAACGGAATTGCGAGATGGGACGGAAACTCATGGTCTGCCCTGGGTAACGGTCTTTGGGGCTCAAGCAATGCACACGGCGCATACGGTATTTGTTTTTACAACAATCAGCTTATTGCTACCGGAATATTCAGTAATCCGGCAGGTAATATCGGTTCCTGGAATATACTTACATCGACCGGTAAAAATGAAATTACGGTCAATGACTATGAACTTTTGCAGAATTTTCCCAATCCATTCAATCCAGAAACGAAGATACAATATTCTTTAAAGAAAAACGGTCCCGTGAATATATCTGTTTTTGACGGTAACGGGCGGAATATCGAGACGATCGTTAATAAATATCAGCAGGCCGGAACATACGAATTAAAATTTGACGGATCGAAATACAGCAGTGGAATATATTACTATAAAATGTCCGCTCCCGGATTCAGCGAAAGCAAGAAAATGATTTTGATAAAGTAGAACAGAAGTATTAGACCTGTTTTAATTAAGCGATAAAAGTATTTATCACCTGATTTACTTCAATCATTCTGAAATGACACGGGATGATTGAGGGAAATATGGAATAGCATTATCCCATTCCCATACAAATTCCTAACCGCGAGTATAAAACAATTTAGCCTTGAGACGAATTCCAAAAGTGACATTTTTGTCAAAAGAAAATAGCTTTAAATAGCTTTTTGATAATGTTATATTCACAAAACATGGAATTACTCGGGAATTCAATACAGATTAAGGAAATTAACGAGATTATCCGGCAGGTCGCGCCTACGGACATAAGTGTCCTTATTACGGGCGAGAGCGGCACCGGTAAGGAAGTCGTTGCCAACCGTATACACGAATTGAGCATGCGCAACAGCAAGCCGTTCATTACGGTCAACTGCGGCGCCATTCCCGAAGGCATTATAGAAAGCGAACTTTTCGGACATCAGAAAGGCGCTTTTACGGGGGCAATCGAAACCCGCGAAGGTTATTTCGAAATGGCTGACAAGGGGACGATTTTCCTGGACGAGATAGGCGACATGCCTCTCGCGACGCAGGTTAAACTGTTAAGGGTTCTCGAAACGGGAGAGTTTCTGCGCGTTGGCGGTAACAAGAATATTAATGTGGACGTGCGCGTCGTCGCGGCAACGAACAAGAATCTTTCCGAGGAAGTGATTCACCGCAATTTCAGGGAAGACCTGTACTTCAGGCTGAAACTTGTCAACATACACATTCCCCCGCTCCGCGAAAGAAAGGCGGACGTAAAGATTCTTTTCGACCATTTCATTGAAACGATATGCGAGAGAAACGGAATTAAGTTCGGCGGAATTGAAGAAGACGCGATGAATTACCTGACAAACTACGTGTGGTACGGCAACGCCCGCGAGCTTAGGAATTTCTGCGAGAGCGCGGTGGTTCTTCATCCGGGCAAGAAAATCACGCTGGCTGACGTGAAGCGTAACCTTCATCACGATTACGACCAGCCCAGGCAGCTGCCCGCGGTGCCTTTCATTACAAAGGACCTGACGGAAAAGGACCTCATCGTGAGGGCGCTTTTCGAGCTTAAGAACGACATACTCGGCATAAAGTCTATGCTTCTTGAAAAGGACAAGGAAGTTTATTCGATGCATGACGACACGGATTTCATAATACACCGCGACAGGATAAGGAACATGGACAGCGACGAAATAGACAAGGAGATTCTTGCTTACCTGCTGAAGGTCCACGACTGGGACATCAAGAAGGTTTCGGAAAATCTTAACCAGTCGCCGAGAAACGTTTACAGGAAAGTAAAAAAATACAATCTTACGAAATAATTGAAAAGACTTTTTCTCTTAATATTGTCCGCTCTGATTTTCCAGTCGTGCGGAATTTACAGTTTCCGCGGGAACAACCCTCCCGAGGGAATAAAAACAGTAGCCGTTCCGCTTTTCAACGACAACAGCGGTTTCGCGGAATCGGGGCTGAAAGAACAGTTTACGGACCAGCTCAAGAACAAGATAATCAGCGATAACACGCTTCGGCTGGTAGACAAGACGATAGCCGACGGAGTCATTACCTGCACTATAAGCGGCGTGCGGGACGACGCTCTTGTAATAAGCGGTAACGAGAACGTTACGAAGAGGAAAATCACCATCACTGTGAACGTAGTTTTCGAAAACCTGAAAAAGCAGAAAAAGATATGGGACAGGAATTACGAGAACTGGGGCGAGTACAACTCCTCCACAAATTCCTTTTCCGAAAGACAGGCGGGCATAACCCTCGCGCGCGACAAAATAACTGACGACATACTTAACGACATAATTTCAAACTGGTAATATGAGAGCAGAGTCCATAATACTTATTGTATACATAGTTTCTCTTACGATACTTTTCTTCTTCGCATTCCACGGCTTCAGCATGATATACCTTTACTTCAAGACGTTCAGGAAAAGGACTGAAGATCTTGACGTAAAAGATTTCGAACTGACGGAATTTCCCCATGTTACGGTGCAGCTGCCTTTGTTCAACGAGAAATACGTAATTTGCAGGCTCATTGACGCGACGATAAGAATGAACTGGCCGAAGGAAAAGCTCGAAGTACAGGTGCTTGACGACTCGACTGACGACACGCCGGAGATAATAAAGAACCACATACAGCAGTACCTTGAACAGGGATACGACATAAGCCACATCAGGCGGACGAACAGGCAGGGATACAAAGCCGGCGCGCTCAAGGAAGGCCTTGAATACGCGAAGGGCGAGTTCGTGGCGATATTCGACGCCGACTTTATACCGAGAAAGAACTTCCTGAGAAGGACAATCCCCTATTTCATGAAAGACCCGAAAATGGGACTTGTGCAGACGAGATGGGAGCATCTTAACAGGAACTATTCGGTGCTTACAAAGACGCAGGCAATCGCTCTCGACGGGCATTTCGTGATAGAGCAGGCAGTAAGAAACAGGGCGGGCTATTTCATACAGTTCAACGGCACGGGCGGAGTATGGCGCAAACAGTGCATATTCGACGCAGGCAACTGGGAAGCCGACACGCTTACTGAAGACCTCGATTTGTCTTACAGGGCGCAGATGAAAGGCTGGGGAATAAGGTACATCGTGAATTTCACATCACCCGCGGAACTGCCCGTTGACATTAACGCGTTAAGGTCGCAGCAGTTCAGGTGGACTAAGGGCTCTATCGAGACTGCAAAGAAATTATTCCCGAGGGTCATGAAATCAAAACTTCCCGCAGGCGAAAAATTCCAGTCGTTCATACGCTTGTGGAACAACCTCGCGTATCCGTTCATATTAATTGCGGCGATACTTAACCTTCCGCTTACACTGATAAAGGAAGCGGGAGAATACGATCCTGTATTCAAATTCATGTCGCTGTTTATTTTCGCGTTTGTCGCTTCATTCATGTTTTATCTTTATTCGCAGAAGGACGTATACCCCGACTGGCAACAGCGGATAATATACTTCCCCGTTTTCATGACGGGAAGCATGGGGCTTTCCGTAAACAACACGAAGGCGGTGTTCGAAGGACTGATAAACAAGAAAAGCGAATTCGTGCGGACGCCAAAATACAAGGTGGTTCATCACAAGGATACGGTGCACGACAAGAAATATCATGCGAAGAAGGTTCCGTTTATATCTTACGTGGAAGCTTTGCTTTCATTATATTGCTGGGCAGGAGTTTTTATTTCGGTTTATTACGCGCAGATAGCCTCGATACCGTTCCAGTTAATGTTCGCGGCTGGGTTCGGCATGATTTCATTCCTGTCATTCAAACAGGTATATTTGCATAACAAAGCGCAGAGGCAGTTAAAGGCGGCACATGTATAATCTCGACAATTACATAGGGTTCCTGAAGGAGAAACTTGAAAGCAGGTTTTTCTCGCCGCTTCTAATTAAACTCGCCAACCTGTATTTTTTCAACGACCAGTTCGACAACTGCATCAAGATATGCGACATGGTTGCGGAGCTTTTTCCGCAATACCTATCACCGAAGATACTTAAAGTCAAAGCTCTCATCAAGCTTGAATATTTCAACGAAGCGGAGCACGAGCTTAACGAAATAGCGAACAGGATACCCAACAGGGAGCTTATTGACCTGCTCACTTCATCGCTTGAAGAGTTCAAGAGCAAACAGAGCCAGGCGAAGATATTTTACCCCGAAATGCTTTCGGACATAGAGAAATACGAAGATTACACGGAAGCGCTTCAGGACATCGGATACTGCAGGAGCATTAACGAGCAGAGCGACGCCGAGCTTCTGCTGATTGACGCGGAGTTCCTGAGCAACCTGGAGACAGAAGAAGCATACAAAAAATTCACGGAAGAGGTAAACGGCCTGGTACTGTCGAAAGGAAGCCCGAAAAAGAACGAGACATATCAGGAAAACGGCAACGGCAGAAAACAGGAAAGCAAGGAAACGATTTTAGGGAACGTAAAGATAATAACCGAAACGATTGCAGATATATTCGTAAAGCAGGGACTTTACAGGGAAGCATTCGACGCTTACACTTTGCTATTAAGAGCAGGACACAAGAACAAGAAGAAAATTCTGGAAAAGATAGCCGAACTCGAGAGAAGGATGTAATTACTCCGCGGGAATACCAGGATTGACAAAAACCACTTTTTCCCTTTCCATAACCACGGCGCCTGATTTAAAACCTTTTTTCTTTCTTACGTATTTTCTTTCGCAGTATGCAACAGGAACATTCTTTCCGTTTCTGGCCTTGCTGTAATAAGCAGCAATAGCGGCAGCTTTAAGTATGACGGATTTATCGGGAGCAACATTTTTATCGCTGAATTTCAGAACAGTATGCGAGCCGCTCGCGCCTCTTACGTGGAACCACAGGTCGTACTGATTGCTGTGCTTCATCGTAAGAAGGTCGTTTCCGGCGCTGTCCTTCCCCACCCAGACGGAAAACTTTTCATGAATCTTAAAAATCCTGAACGGCAGCTTTTCGGCGTCCTTCGTTTCGGCTTTCGCCTCTTTTTCGAGGTGCTTCACGTCTTTCGACTGAACGGTTTCTGTAAGCTGTTTTTTCAGGTTCGCCAGCTCTGTTTCAGCTTTCTTTATTTTATCCTCGAGCAGGTCAGTCGATTTTTTAAGCCCTTTGAACTTCGCGAAATACTGGTTCGCGTTCTCGGATGGAGAAATGTTAGGGTTAAGCTTGACGACGCGGTTCCTGCCGCTTATAAGGTCGAAGAACTCGTAGGTCTTCTGACCCTTCTTGATTTCCTTTATATTCTGTAGAATAATATCGCCTGATTCCTTGTACTGTCCCGCATCTTCCGCGTGTTTGAGGTTCTGTTTCAGGGCGGCTATCGACTTCTCCAGTGATTTGATTTTCTTTTCCTTCGAGTCGGCGGCTACTTTCTTCACCGTTTCGTGCCTTACCTCATGCTTTATTTTCGAATACGCGGTTCTAAGAATTTCGTTAACCGAGTCGAACACAAGCGGTTCGTTGAACTCTTTCTGTTTAAGGATTATATGCGAAAGGAAATATGTATCGTCTTTATAAAGATAAAACTTGTCGGAACCGTTTATTTCGGAAAGGATCTTTTCAGCGATGGCGTCATGCGCGGTATTCGGCGAACCGCCCGTATACTTGTTCATCACGGCTCTTGAAATAATCTCGTTGTAATAATGCTTTCCGAAATATCCGTATTTTTTCTTAAGGTCGCTTGCGTTCTTATCGTCTTCCCTCTCCTTAACGACATCCGCGAGATTCTTTTCCTTTACTTCTTTGCCGTTCCTGACTGAATCTTTCACAATGTTATCCTTCACGAGAAGAACGTTCTGTTTTCCGGGAATAAGAATAATGTACAGGGAGAATCCATCCGATTCTATAACTGCGATTCTGTTCTTTTCGAGCAGATATACCTTTGCGACGCGTTTTCCGTAGGACTCCTTGAGGAAACTCATAACATTCTTGCCGGGTCTGGTATAATTATCGACGAGGAAAAGCGTTTCATGATTTTTTTCAAGGCTTACACGGAGATATTTTTTCGTATCACCCGACTGAAGTTCGAACACGTCTATGTCGCGCGCGGGAGAGTGAATATCATTTATGGCATGTCCTGTTAGGACATTGTCAAGAAAGGCCGTTT
>CAIKZJ010000446.1 GCA_903831845.1 uncultured Ignavibacteriota bacterium | reverse complement strand
TCAACGGCGAAATCAACGGAAGCGTTGGCGGCGGAAAGATGGAGTTCGACGTGATTCAGGAATCCGCCGAATCGCTTAAGAACGGAAAAGAAAATTACTTTAAATACTACAATCATTACGGCGACGCGCCCGGAAGCACGGGGATGATATGCAGCGGCTCGCAGATAATCGGGTATGTGCGCCTCGACAGCGGTTCTCTGGAAACAATATCCAAAATCATAAACGCTATAGAAAAGAACACGGGCGGCATTTTTAGCGCCGGCAAAAACGGAATCGGCTTCTCTGAACTTAACGGAAGAACGAAGAAATTCGAATTCGACGAAGAGAAATGGAGTTATTCGGAGATTATCGGAATAAAGGAGCGCGTTTACATATTCGGCGGAGGCCACGTCGGACTTGCGCTTTCGCGGGTGATGTCATTTCTCGATTTCCACGTGATAGTAGTAGAAAAAAGAAAAGAAATCTTCACGCTCATTAACAACAGCCACGCGAACGAGATTATTAACGAGGACTTCGTTGACTTTTCAAAGAAAATAATTGAAGATAATTTTAGTTATATTGTAATAGTAACTCCGAGCCACTGGCACGATGAGGACGTGCTGAGGGCCGTGATAGACAAAAAAGTGAAATACATCGGCATGATGGGCAGCAAGGCAAAAGTAAAATCCATTTTCAGGAACATGAAGAAGGACGGAATAACAGAAGAAATGCTGAACAACATACACTCTCCAATCGGCATACAGATAAACAGCAAGACTCCGGACGAGATAGCAATCAGCATTGCGGCGGAAATCATCAAAGAAAAAAACTCAATGTTTTTTTAATCCATAAATAACTATTTTACGAACGTAGTTTAAAATTTACGGCTATGAAAAAACAATTATTTGTTAACCTAATTTTAATTTTAGTTATGGCTGCAGGTGTTAATGCGCAGGTGAGAAGAATCCCGCTGAAAGATTTTTTCAAGAACCCGGACAAGACCGGTTATCAGATTTCTCCTGACGGAAAGCACGTATCTTATATCGCCCCGTGGGAAGACAGGCTGAACGTGTATGTTCAGAAAACGGGCGACAAGGAAGCCGTGAGAGTAACGTCGGCAAAGGAAAGAGACATCGCCGGTTATTTCTGGAAAGGCAACGACAGAATAGTGTTTCTTCAGGACAGCGGAGGTGACGAAAACTACAAACTGTATTCGGTCGACAAGAACGGCAACAACACGAAACTGCTTACGCCCGCGGAGAAAGTGCGCGCAGGCATTGTCGACGACCTTGAAGACATAGAAGACGAAATGCTGATTTCCCTTAACCAGCGCGACGCAAAAGTATTTGACGTTTACAGAATCAATCTTGCCACGGGCGAAATGAAAATGGCCGCCGAAAATCCGGGCAACGTAATGTCGTGGATAACCGACCATGACGGGAAACTGCGGTTAGCGGTAGCCAGCGACGGCGTCAACAACGTTCTGCTTTACAGAGATAATGAATCCGAGCCGTTTAAAGAAGTCCTGACGACGAATTTCAGGGATGACGTAAATCCCCTGTTCTTCACTTTTGACAATAAATTCCTGTATGCATCATCCAATCTGAACAGGGATAAATCGGCTATCGTTAAGTTTGATATCGCCAACGGAAAGGAAATGGAAACACTGTATGAAAATTCAGACGTGGACGTTTCCGGGCTTAACTATTCAAAGAAAAGAAAAGTTCTCACCTCAATAAGTTTCGTGAAGGACAAGAGAGAGTTAAAATTCCTCGACGAGACAGCCGAGAACAGGTACACGAAACTTAAAAACAAACTCGGC
>CAIKZJ010000445.1 GCA_903831845.1 uncultured Ignavibacteriota bacterium | reverse complement strand
GTGGTAGGTATGATTCCTTTGAAAATATCGAGTTCGTTAAGGAATTTATGGTCGACTTTTTCGATAATAGTTTCGAGTATTACCGTTTTCAGTATCTTTAAATCCATAACATAGCCGGATTTTTCGTCGGGCGTGCCTTTGATTGTCACTTCCAGATAATAATTGTGACCGTGGAAGTTGTTGCATTTACCGAACAAATCCCTGTTTTCCGGGTCAGAAAGACTGATATTCTTCAATATATGAGAGGCAGAAAAATGCTCTCTTCTTGTTATGAATAGCATATTCAATTTATTTCGGTTAATTTTTAAGAATAAAGTGAAAATAAACAAATTTTAGCCTAAAAGTTATGTTAAAATATCCTTCGGCGGTGAAACCTTTTGCGGGAATTCACGTCTATTTAAATAATAATAAATCAATAACTTTAATGAAAAAAACACTTGTTCTTCTTCTCTTCCTAATTCTTCCGCTGAATTTTCTGTTGTCTCAGGAGAGTTATGACCTGAACAAGACAGTCCGCACGGCGATAAACAACAGCCTTACCGTCAGCACATACCAGAACAACATTTCGATTCAGGAGTTCAATCTGAAATCGGCTTACGGCAGTCTGATACCATCGCTTTCATTTACGGGCTCCTGGACAAGGAACAATACGACCAACAAGGGCGGCGTAACTTACTTAAACGGCATTCCCTATAAATATGATTCATACACGAGCGCGGGCAATTCTTTTTCATTCGGTCTGAACAGTCAGGTAACGCTTTTCAACGGGTTTGCTAATTACGATAACGTGGATTTACAGAAACAGAGCATAGCGACTTTGAAAACGAGCCTTGAACAGGTAAAGTACGATATTATTATAAGCGTATATCAGAGATTCTTTGACGTTCTCAAGAAAGAGAAGATACTTAAGGCGAATGAGGATAATCTCACAGTTTCAAAAGACCAGCTCGATAGAATTAAGGAATATGTGAACGTCGGCAAGAAGACAGTCTCCGAAGTTTACAAGCAGGATGTACAGGTGGCGCAGAATGAACTTAGCGTGCTTTCTTCGAAGAACGACGTTTCGAAATCAAAAGTAGATCTGCTTAGCGTCATGAATGAGGATGTAACCAGAGCAGTTACCGTGGACGCATCGGGTATTTACATTCCGGAGCAGCTAAGCGAACTGAAAACAGTAATGGCTAAATATTCGAATTTTGAAACTCTAGTGCAAAACGCAGTTACGACGAGATACGATTACAAGGCCGCAATTCAGGACATCGGAGTAAGCGAGACCAGATACGGCATTTCTAAAAAGTATCTGTATTATCCGTCTCTTTCGGGATTCGCAAGCTATAATTTCAACGGCAACGACCTTGACAGGCTCGATAACAGCAAGGTGCTTACTTTCGGACTCACTCTCAGTTATCCGATTTTTCAGGGATTTCAGACTGACGTGACTAACCAGACATATCAGGTCAATATCAAACAGAAGAAAGAAGACCTGGTGAAACTCGAAAGACAGATAAGAACGGACTTAAGAAAGGCATTGTTCGACCTGGAGACATCGTACAAACAGATTGAGATAACCGACAAAAATATTATCTCGGCTGAACAGGATAAGCTTCTTTCAGAAGAGAATTTCAGAATAGGTTACGGAACGCTTCTTGACGTGCAGGTGGCGACGACTAACTTAAACAACCTTAAGATAAACAGAATAAATTATTTGTATAATTTCCTGCTTACACAGAAGCAGATTGATTATTTATCGGGATTATTAAAGTATTAATAAATTATATATGGCAGATTTAAACAATACAACGGGCGTTCAGAACGGAGCCAGAAAGAAGAAAAAGAACAGAAAGAAAAAATTTCTGTGGATAACGGCGGCAGCGCTTCTTCTTCTGATTATTATTGCAGTGGTAGTTTCCGGAAAGAAGGAAAAAGTAATCGAGGTCCAGACCGAAAAGGTTAAGAGACAGAACATTACGCAGATAGTGACGGCAACGGGCAAGGTCCAGTCGGAAACAAAGGTAAACATCAGCGCCGAGGTAAGCGGTGAAATAGTTTCGCTTCCTTTCAAAGAGGGCGATGAAGTGAAAAAAGGCGACCTTCTTGTCAAGATAAAGCCGGACGCTTACTTTCCGCAGTTGAAACAGCAGAACGCGGCGATTAAGGTTCTTGAAAGCAATATAAAGACTCAGGAGGTCAACCTGAGGAAATTTAATCTCGACCTGAAACGAGTTCAGGAGCTTTATAACAAAGGCCTCGCTTCGGCAAGCGACCTCGAGAGCGCGCAGACAAGCTATGACGCAACACTGGCGCAGATAAACAGCATAAAGGCGCAGATTAACCAGCAGAGAGCATCGCTTTCTTCTGTGGAGTATGATCTGTCCAAAACAACTATCAATTCGCCGATGTCCGGAACCGTCACGCAGCTTAACAATGAGCTCGGTGAAAAAGTGCTCGGAACAAGCTTCAACATTGGTTCGCAGATAATGACAATCTCCGACCTTTCAAAGATGGAATGCCAGGTTGAAGTCGGCGAAACGGACGTTACTTACATTAAACTGGGCGATACGGCGCGAATAAATATTGACGCGTTCCCGAACAAGGTTTTTACCGGTTATGTGTATGAAATCGCGAATACTGCCAAGACAAAAGGACAGGGAACCCAGGAGGAAGTCGTAAACTTCATAGTTAAAATCAGAATATTCAATGAAGAAGGATTCGATTTAAGGCCCGGTATGAGCTGCACAGTGGATATTGAAGTGAACAAAAAAGATAACGTGTTTGCGGTTCCTATTCAGTCAGTGACGACGAGAGACGACGATTCGACCTCATTCTCATTCAGGGATGACAAGGATAAACCCGAAAACCTGACGAATGCAAAGGAAGAAAAGTCACAGAAGAAAATAAAGCCTAAGGAGATAGTATTCGTCATTGAAAACGGCGTAGCAAAGAAGAAGGAAGTTAAAACAGGAATAAGCGACGACCAGTATATCGAAATAATAGAAGGCATCGCCGAAAACGAAGAGGTTGTCAAAGGCAGTTTCAAGGCGATTAACAAAGACCTCGACAACGGTACAAAGGTCAAAGTCGACAACGCGAAGAAAAAAATCAAGCAGGACAAGGAATAACCTGAAACCAAGACAAATGAACTTAATTCAGATAAGAAACATAACAAAGGTTTACGACATGGGAGAGGAAAAGCTGTATGCTCTCCGCGGAGTTGACCTTGATATCGGACAGAACGAATACATAGCCATTATGGGTCCGTCGGGTTCGGGGAAGTCGACACTTATGAACATAATCGGATGCCTTGATACGCCCACTTCGGGGGATTATATACTTAACGGCAAGGACGTGCATGAAATGGACGACGACGAGCTCGCTGCTATCAGGAACAAGGAAATTGGTTTTGTATTCCAGACATTCAACCTTCTTCCGAGAAGCGACGCTCTTCACAACGTGGAGCTTCCTCTTATTTATTCAGGCCTTAACAAATCAGAAAGAATAAAAAAAGCGGAAGAATCTCTTGTGAACGTCGGACTCGGCGACAGGATGAAACACAAGCCGAATGAACTTTCCGGCGGACAAAGGCAAAGAGTTGCTGTTGCAAGAGCGCTAGTGAACAATCCGTCGATAATACTTGCAGACGAACCGACGGGTAATCTTGACACCCGCACAGGCGAGGAAATTATGGCTCTCTTCAAAGAACTGAACCTGAAAGGGAACACAATCATAATAGTAACGCACGAAGAAGATATTGCAAAACACGCGAACCGCATCGTGAAAATCAGGGACGGAAAGATCGAATCCGATACCTCAAAGAAAAAAGCGGAATAGGAACGGATGAATTTTTTTCTCGAAATAAAAGAGAACATAGTAATATCCTACAAGGCGATTATTGCGCATAAGATGCGCTCGTTTCTCGCCACGCTGGGTATAGTAATCGGTATAACCGCCGTAACGCTCATGCAAACCGCCATTGAAGGCATCAACAGGGCGTTTGAAAGCAGCATTGCTTCTGTCGGCGCGGACGTTCTTTATGTTCAGAAATTCGAATGGTTCGGCACGGAGGATTTTGAATATTACAGGAACAGGAAAGACCTTACGATGCAGCACTTCGAGTATCTTAAAAAGAACTCGCAGACCGCTGTTTCCATCTGTCCTTCCGTCGCTACTGCGCAGACAGTCAAGTACGGCAGCCTTGACCTTGAGAACGTGTTCGTTATCGGTTCTACTGACGAGTACCAGAAAACGCTCGGCGTTAACATGGATGACGGCAGGTTCTTCACCGCGAAAGAGTCAGAGGGCGGATATCCCGTATGCGCGATAGGCATGGATGTCAAGAACGCTTTCTTCCAGAATGTGAACCCGATAGGAAAAGATATTAAAGTGGGGTCGTATTCTTTCAGGGTTGTAGGAGTGATAGAAAAGCAGGGAAGCATGCTGGGGCTTTTCAGCCTCGATAACAGGATAATAATTCCGATTGAAAGGTTCTTCAAGCAGTTTGGCACGAAGAGGTCGCTTTCCATCAACGTCAAGGCGATGGATGTGAATAATCTCGATGAAACAAAAGAAGAAGTCACTTCAATAATGCGTAAAGCGCGGAAAGTGCCCATCGGCAATAAGAGCGATTTCGGCGTGAACCAGCAGTCGGCGTTCCGGGATACATACAATCAGCTTACTTCTCTGATAAAAATTATCGGCCTTCTCATAACGTCTCTTTCTCTTGTTGTCGGCTCGGTGGGAATTGCCAATATTATGTTCGTTTCAGTCAAAGAAAGAACCAAGGAGATCGGCATAAGAAAGGCGATAGGGGCTAAACGAAGGACTATACTAATGCAGTTCCTCGTGGAATCGACTGTAATTTGTCTCCTCGGAGGAATAATAGGACTGATGATAGCTTTTCCGATTAGTCTGATTATTGACGCTTTCGTTCTTCCTACGGCGATGCCGTTATGGGTTGTGGTGCTCGGATTATTTATTTCGCTCCTTTTCGGAGTGCTATCGGGATTCTTCCCGGCTTATAACGCCGCGAAGATGGACCCGGTCGATTCATTAAGGTATGAATAAAGGATTAATAACTTGGTCATAAAAGAAACAATAAAACTTTCTGTAAACACGATTCGCGAGAACAAGCTTAGAGCGATACTCACGCTTGCAGGAATCACTATCGGCGTTTTTTCCATAATCGCGATAATGACTCTTCTGGATGCGCTCCAGTCCGGCATCGAAGGGGGATTAAGCCAGCTCGGAAGCAATACTTTCCAGGTGCAGAAGTTTCCCGCTATGAACTTCGGCGATCCGCGCATGAGAGCTAAATACAGGAACAGGCCGGACATTTCTTATGAACAGGGAATAAGACTTATCGAGAAGGCCACTCTGCCGAAGTATGTTTCGCTTGAATACTGGAAAGGCGGAAGGGTTTTCAAGTACGGACAGGAATCGACGAATCCCAACATGGGAATGCTTGGCGGAGTGCCGGATTTTCTACCCTGCAATTCTTACAGCATTAAGGAAGGCAGGATGTTTACAACCGCGGAAATGAACAGCAGCGCAAGCGTTACTGTGATAGGAATGGAAGTTGCAAATAAACTTTTCCCGAAACTGAACCCGATAGGGAAGAAAATAATTCTCGATAAGAATGAATTTATAATCATCGGCATACTCGAGCCGAAAGGAGAGAGCTTCGGGCAGAGCCAGGATAACCTCGCGTTAGTACCGATTACAAGAATGATAGAGATTTACGGCAACACTAATTATTCGCTTAATATTGCCATTCAGGCGCCTTCAAAGGCTTTGTATAATGAAACAGTTGAACAGGTTACGAGCGTGATGAGAATAATCAGGAAGGATAAGCCCGGTGAGGACAACAGTTTCGAGATATTCTCGAACGAATCGCTTATAAACTCCGTGAACAGTTTCACTAAGTACTTCAAGTACGGCGCGGGATTCATCTCATTCATAGCTCTTCTCGCCGCCGGGATCGGCATAATGAACATCATGCTGGTTTCGGTTACAGAAAGAACCAAGGAAATAGGCATACGCAAAGCTATAGGCGCAAAAAGCAGGAATATACTCTCGCAGTTCCTTGTAGAAGCTATTATACTCTGCCAGATCGGCGGAATCGCCGGAATCCTTCTCGGCGTTATTGCGGGCAACCTGCTCGGGATTTATCTTAAGACGGCTGTAGTGATTCCGATTGACTGGGTTTTGATAGGACTTATTATATGCACGATAGTCGGCATAGTTTTCGGCGTTTACCCTGCTTACAAAGCTGCGAAGCTGAATCCTATCGACGCTTTGAGATACGAGTAGTATAAGAGTCTATTACAAACTTCTTCAGTTTCTTTAGTTCAGGCTCGTCGAATTCTAATCTCTTTAGAT
>CAIKZJ010000444.1 GCA_903831845.1 uncultured Ignavibacteriota bacterium | reverse complement strand
AGCGGCGCGCCGTCGCCGATGCTCGGAAAGAACATCGGAATGCTGTATGTCGAAACGGAATTCAGCAAGACAGGCAATTCCGTAGAGATAGACGTGAGAGGCAAGAGGATTAAGGCGGATATAGTCAAAACCCCTTTCCTTAATTAAAGAATTTTGAAATATTACATATACGGGGGATTTGAAAAAGTCCCCTGCTTTTTTGAAAACTAAATTGTTACTTCTTGTATAAAATCAGCGTATATTTGTCACAGTCTTTGATACAGGACGAAATGCTGTTGAAAGACAGGAACGTCGTAGTGATTGACGTGCTTCGCGCGTCGTCGACGATACTCACGGCTCTGATAAACGGAGCGAAGGAAATAATTCCTGCCGAAAGCGTTTCGGTCGCGGCCCGCATATCCAGGGGGCTCGGCAATTCTGTGCTCTGCGGCGAAAGGAACGGCAAGGTAATCGAAGGGTTTAAAATGGGGAATTCTCCGTTCGAGTACACTCATGAGGCTATTAAGGGAAAAACTCTTATTTTCTCGACGACGAACGGTACTATATCGGTGACGAAGTCGAAGTTCGCGAAGAACTGCGTGATAGCGGGATTTCTGAACATGAAGGCAGTCGTGAACTATCTCGCCGAACTGAACGAGGATTTCACGATTGTATGCTCGGGAAAGCTCAACGATTTCTGCATTGAGGATTCGGTAGCGGCAGGAACAATAATCCATGAGCTTGAAGAGATGAAGGGCAAAGGATATTACGAAGTTCAGGACTCTGGTTACATTTCATGCAAGCTGGCGAAACTTCTCGCGTACAAGAGCACGAAAGCGGACAAGTCGAAGATTTTATCTATGCTTAAGGAATCGGAACACGGGAAATACCTGTCATCGCTGGGTTTCGGCGAGGACCTGAAATACTGTTCCGAACTTGATACGTTCGACAAACTCCCGTTCTACAGGAACGGCGTAATCAAACTTAAAGAGACATTCGAGGCGGAAGAGAAAGAAAAGTCGAAGATGAAGAGAGTGAACATAAGCAGCAAACCAAATTCCAAAGAATGAACAAGAGAATGAAATCGAAACTTTCGGAGAAAGAGAAAAAGACCGAGAGCAGGAAGAAACAGAACAGCGAGGAATTCAGGATTTCAGAGAACTTCAAAATAAGGCTTATCGGAATGATGATGATGGTTCTGGGGATACTGCTCGTCGTGGCGATATTCTCGTATTCGAAAGCCGACTCGCAGACGCTTCTGCGTTTTTCATTCTTTGATATTTTCAGAAAAGAAACATATTCATCGTTATACAAGATAAACAACCTGCTCGGAGTGGCGGGAGCTTACGTGGCGAACCTTTCGATTGAAAGCCTGTTCGGATATTTCACGTTCCTTATACCCGTCGGGATAGTGATCACCGGTTACGCACTGTTCAGAAGGATATCGCTTTACAAGCCCGGAACAATTTCGGTTTATCTGCTCCTGCTTATGACACTGCTTGCCGGCGCGGCAGGACTGGCGCGGATTCTGACGGGCACTGAAAAAATATCCGGTGCATACTGCGGAGCGACGGGTAATTTCATCTCATCGGTTTTTTATTACGGACTGGGTTCGATAGGAGCGACGATCGTTT
>CAIKZJ010000443.1 GCA_903831845.1 uncultured Ignavibacteriota bacterium | reverse complement strand
ATTATTCTACGGCAATAATACAAATATAACTAATCCGAACGGCGGGGACGTATTAATATCTTCGAACAAAGTATTTTCGACAATAACAGACAGATACCGCATAGACAACAATGTTTACCGGGATCCTGACAGCATCGGAATTGAATTCAAGGGCGTAAAATATTTAACTCTCGGAAAGATTGCCGCGCAGAAGATATTCCACCGCATACAGATGGTTTTTGATTTCGGAACTACTTCGAATTACACGAACACCATTTTCAAAGTACGGGCATACAGAAACGCATCGAGCGATACGGTCCTTGCTAAGGATTACATACATACATCAGGCAACACAAAAAAAGCGTTCGGAACTACCACACGTAACCGAGTAAATACGCTTAAACTCATGTACGGCAGTTATACGAAGCCTGAAGATATAAAGCAGTTCTTTCTTTATGAAATGAACTTGATATTTAAACTCACTGGAAGCACAAAAACAAAATTTTAATATCGGAATCATGGATCCAATAACAATCACTGCATTAGCAACGGCCGCGGGTTCGGCATTGGGGGGACTACTGAGCAGGAAGAAAAGAAACTGGACGAAAGAGGATTTAATAAAGTTTGGTTTTGTCCCTTACGATAAGACGGCGGAATTAAACCAGTTGAATTCCGATGTTGAAGGCAAGCTCAGAGAAACCCGGGCAAATTCGACACAAAAGGCCGAATCGCTTGGAATCGACCCTGTTTCAAGCATTTACGCCAATGAATCGGGAATATATGATGCCTGGGCGAAAGGAAAAGATAACATTGACAGGATTGCAAGGGAAGAAGAAAACAGAATAGCGGATACACTTTTCCGTATGAATGCCAACGAAGAGTTGAACACGCCAACGCTCGGCGAGAATATGCTTTCCGGGGGCATTACAGGGATGAGTCTCGGGAGCAGTATCGCGAACATGCTTACTACTACTGAACCCGGCCCGGGAACCTCGACCGGCGGCAATTCCGGATATACCGGAAAAAGCTTTCTTAACGGCGGGAGAAGATTCAACACAGAACAAATTGACAAATTAAGAAAAATGTATCCCATGCTTTTCCCGACAATGAGCGGCCCGAGCATGATGGGAATGCTTTCCGAAGATGGAAGCCTTTATAACACGTACGATAAAATTTTTAAATAATATGCCTGATAAATTTACGGAAATAGTAACAGCGGCGTACCGGCCATGGATTGAAAACATGTTCGGTAATTTCTCTGATATCGCGGCAAAGAACAATTATCGCGATACAATGGCAGAAATGAACAGCCTTTCACAGGAAAGAACGAACATATTTCGGTACAGGGATATTTCAAAAAAACTTGCGGTTAATCCCTTAACTGACAACGACCTCTATAATACAACTCTTGGCTTTGATGCGAACGAAATAGGCAATAGCGATCCTTCTATTCTTCAGAACACAGCTGCATATAAGGATTATCAAACTTACATGAATCAGATAGCGGAACAGAATAAAACCGAAGAATCCGAAAGAAAAACGAAAACAACACCGATGCAATTTGCGGATTACGTTTTGAAGAATTCCGACCACACAAAAGAACTGTTTAATTTAAAATACATAAAGCCTGTAAAAACATTAAAGCCTGACGAAGAGT
>CAIKZJ010000442.1 GCA_903831845.1 uncultured Ignavibacteriota bacterium | reverse complement strand
GCGCCGCAGAAAATTCCTTCTTCGTATGAAAGACGCCTGCACATGTTTATTGAATCACCGTCGCTGACGCTTACTAATTCATCGACATATGAGAAGTCGGTTATCGGAGGTATCGTATCTGTTCCGATTCCTTCGATAAGATGAAGCTTTGTTTCAGCGAGCGTTCCCGTGTCCTTGTAAAGTTTGAAGTTCGAGCCGACAGGGTCGGCGCCCGTTACGTGTATCTTCGGATTTTTTTCCTTGAGATATTTTGAAACGCCCGTAATCGTGCCCGCCGTTCCGACGCCGCATACGAAATGAGTGATTTTGCCTTCGGTATCCTTCCATATCTCCGGTCCGGTGGTCCTGTAATGCGAGTCGGGATTGGAACTGTTCGCGTACTGGTTCAGATTGATTCCGCCAGGCAGTGACTCTGCGATTGATTTCGCCTTGTTCCTGTAATAGTCGGGTGAGTCGGGCGTCGCTTCTTTCGGAACGATAACAACTTCCGCTCCGAGCGCTTTAAGGTAATTTCTTTTTTCCGCGCCTATCTTGTCTGTCATCACGAGAATGACCCTGTATCCCTTAACGCGTCCGGCAAGCGCGAGTCCTATTCCCGTGTTTCCGCTTGTGGCTTCCACTATCACCGAGCCGGGTTTAAGAAGCCCCGCTTTCTCAGCGTCCTCAACCATCGCCAGTCCAACCCGGTCCTTGACACTGCCGCCCGGGTTCGAGAATTCTATCTTGGCGAGCACCGTCGCTTTAATTCCTTTCGTAATTTTGTTAAGCTTTACGAGAGGGGTGTTTCCAATAAGTCCGAGTATGTTGTCGTAATACATTATTCCGTTTTAGTTGAGTTTACAAATATACATTGACTTCCGCAAAATATCGCCGCAATAAATCAAAGTAATGAGTAAAGCGGTTTCTCCCCGGTAACACGAAGGGGGAAAACCGCTTTGCTGAACTTATGGCGGTTAAAATGATTTGTCAGTTAATAAATTCACGGTAAGTTTCGGTGTCAAGATGTTTGGGAGAGTAATCAACACCGTACTTTCCGAGATTCCTCACGAACGCCCTAAGATGATTCCCCGATGCGTTCTTCATGTTGTTGTAGATGAATTTAATGTCGTCGTTGTCGGTTTCCTTTATTCCCTTTATCAGGTCGGCAATGTCGACTTCCTCTATCTCCGCGCCCGCGAAAAGCGCGTCCTTCGCGGAAATGCTGCCCTGTTTGACGAAGTTATTGTACAGGTTTCTGATTTTGTCAGATGTAAAACTTCCGTTGTCCATGCTTGCAACAGGGTCTTTAATTGAATACTTATCGAGTATCGATTTCACAGCCTGCATGTGCCTTGTCTCCGCTTCCTTGATATTCCCGAAAGGTCTCAGTCCCCATTTGTCGTACATGAGGCTGTAAAAATCGTGAGCAAGTTTTTCCTCTTCGCGCATGTACACAAGTTCGTCTTTTTCCTTTTCGGAAACTTCCTGTTTTGGAAAGTCAACCGCGCGGCAATAGAATGAATCGTTTGAAGATCTTTGGAAATTTCCCGCCTTGCCGGAATTGAGAACTGCGAATGACAGGGAAATAAAAGAAATAAGTACCAGCGATAAAAGAATTAATTTTTTCATAAATGTTTTTTTAATCTTATAGGGCAATTTGAATGCCACAAAAAACATTTTTTCGATAAAAAAATAACCAAAAATTTCTCAAATTCACAGCATTTATTTTAAATATTACTAAATATTTTAATGGAGTAACAAAAATGACGAAATTTGATACAAAAACGTCGAAATATACTGAAAAAACAGCTATTAAAGCTTACTTTTGCTGGTATGAAAATTGTTATTAGAAACATGTTTAATCAATCTTAAATTTATGTCCCCTAAACGAAAAACTTTTATTACAATTTTACTTCTTCTGATTCCGGTTGTTATATTTGCTCAGGAGCATGAAGGCATGAAACAGGGAAGAAGTTTCACCGAGTTTCTATTCGCAACAAAATATTACGCGGTTTTTATATTCGCGTTCTTGAGTATTTTCTTTCTATGGTTCGGAAAGTTTTCGGACAAAGTCCGAATCGCGGTTACTGCGTCCGCGTTTCTTTTATTCGGTGTCGTGCCGCTGTTCGCTGATTATCTTTTCATCACGCCATCCCCGGTCTGCGCTGTAACGAAGCCGTTTCTGTTCGGCCTCAAGCCGCAGTTCCTTGCCACGTTATCGACTGTAGGCGTTCTCTCAGTTATTAGCGCGAAAGGATTCTGCGCTACGGCATGCCCGGTCGGCGGACTGCAGGAACTGCTTTACAAGATTCCGTTCTACAGGAAACTTAAATTCAGTTTCCGCATATCAAATGCGGTCAGGGTAGTTCTGTTCGCGCTGTTCATCGTTGTAGCGGTAACGCTGAAAACATCCACGTATTTTTATTATAATCTGTTCGATCTCATTCACTGGGATTTCAACATGCCGGTGGCGGATCTGCTTGAGTTCGTAGTTTTTCTCTTCGTAATTCTTTTAGCAGGCGTAGTTCTGTTCAAGCCGTTCTGTTATTTCATCTGCCCCATGGGGCTTGCAACCTGGGTGCTTGAACATTTTTCTTTCCTGAAGATCCG
>CAIKZJ010000441.1 GCA_903831845.1 uncultured Ignavibacteriota bacterium | reverse complement strand
TCCTTCCTTCAGGCCGGAAGTGACGGTTACTTTTCCGTCATTTTCGCCGCCGAGTTTGACTTCGCGCGGCGCGAATATATTTCCCGATTTTCTCACATAAACCATATCCATTTTCCCGGTTCTCAGCACTGCGGTCGAAGGGATAACAATGGTGTTTATTTTCTTCCCGGTTTGGATCCTGGCTTTGACGAACATACCCGGTTTAAGGTTAAGACCGGAATTGGAGACAGTAATCCTGACTTCAGCGGTTCTTGTATCGGTATTCACGAAAGGATTTATATAATCGATTTTTCCTTTTAAGGAATAACCGTCATTATCCGTTACCGAGATTTCGACGTTTTGTCCTTTTTTTACCGCCGGCAGTTCATATTCATACACGTTTGCTATCACCCAAACCGAAGATAGATTCACGACATCGAGCAAAGTATTTCCTTCCATCACCCAGCTTCCTTCGTTGAAGTACTTTTTAGTAACTACTCCGGAGAAATCTGAATAATAGGTAAGTGAATTTTTCACCTGTTTTGTTTCCATCAGTTCGTTAATCTGTTTTTCGTCAACAAACCACAGACTTAGTCTTTGTCTTGCGGCGTTAAGAACAGAAGCCGAGCTTTCTTTTATTCCCTGGTTCTGGAATTCCTGCGCTCTGAGATAATTTTCATAAGCGAGAAGGAACTCTCTTTGCGTAGCGATTAATTCAGGCGAATAGAGCTCGAACGCTTTCTGCCCCTTTCTGACGTTTTGTCCTTCGTAATTTATATAAAGTTTTGTTATCCGCCCTTTTACAGGAGAAGAAATCTGCCTGACGGCGTCATCCCTCAGTCTGACTGTGCCGTTGGCAAGAAGAGTGTTATCCAGTTCGCCTGATTCAACGGTCTGCGTCATAACGTTAGCGAGCACCTGCTGCGAGGGCGAGAGTGTTATTTCACCCAGGTCATTAACGGTTTTATATCCGTCCATACCTTCCATTTTTTCGCCGCTGTCTTTCAGTACAAGCTCCATATTGCAAATCGGGCATGTACCCGGATGATCCTGTTGTATCTGCGGGTGCATCGGGCACACATACAGTCCTGATTTTTTATTTTCCTGCGCGGTATTCTTTTTTATTACAAAGAAATAAACAAGAAATCCGTTTGACAGCACCAGAAGGGCTGCAAGAAGAATTATTATTAATGTTTTCTTATTCATTTTATTGAAGTTATTTAATTTTTGTAATTTGCCTGCCGAGCAGGAACTCAAGTTCTCCGTACTGTTTAAGCAGTTCTGACTCTTCGCCCGCAAGCATGAGATAATTCTGCCTGAGGTTCCTGTAGCTGTCGAGCAGGTTCATGAATTCGCCCGAGCCCGACGAATAGGAAGCGAGTGTCGATTTGAACGTCAGTTCGGATTGCGGAATAACGACATCCTTGAGGAAAGATATTTTATCTCTCATTGAGTTTATCATAATCACCATGCTGTTCAGTTCATTTTTCATGTACTGCAGGGTGGAAGTTCTAAGCGAGTTCGCCTGAAGTTCCATTAAGGATTTTTCCCCCACCATGGCGTCAACTCTTTTAGAATTCCAGGGCATGAAGGGGAGGTCGACGCCTATGCTGAAAGTAATATAGCTCATCGGTTCTTTTGCCATGTACTTATAACCGCCCCGGAGAGTAATATCCGGGATTCTCTCAAGCTCTGCGATATTTTTTTCGACAGCCGCCTTTTCCACCATGTTATCTATCATTTTGAATTCAGGATTATTAGAAATCATAATCCGCGCCAGTTCAAGCGTATCCAGTTTTAAACCGGGGGTAAAAATGTAGTCCACGTTCTTCGTCCGGTAATCATCGGGCAGGTTCAGGTTTGAAAGCACTCTCAGGTTATTGACGTATACTTTTCTTGACGATTCAAGCCCTGTATTTTCAAATTCAAGCATTACGAGTTCATTGTTCATTTTAAGAATCTGATTCTGCGAGCCCATACCCGAAGCGTAATTCAGTTCAAGAGTCCTGACGATGTCTTTTAGTATATTTTTGAACTCCGAATTAAATCCGAGGAGTTTTTCATAATAATACAGTTCAAAATAATTCCTTTTGACGCCGCGGCTCAACTCTGTCTTAAGCTGTTCTTTGGCAATAGACTGCGCGTCAGCATTGACAGTACTCATTTTCTCCATGGCGCCGAGTTTTCCGAGCATGATACGCTGTGAAAGGTAACCGCTGTACTCCGGTTTATCCATAAAATTCAGCGGGATGTAATCGATCATCGCCTCGAACATCGGCATCGGCTGCTTGTTAACCTGTTCTTTTTTTATCAGCTCGATTTTTCTCCTGTAATCGAGTTCCTCAAGTTTTGAATTACTGCTAACAGCATTCCGGATGAGGTAAGCGAGACCGTCGTCTCCCTGAGAGAGCGAATCGGTCTGTGATTTCAGCGCACCCGAAGAAAATACTGCAAGCATTAATGCAATCAAGTATTTCATAACGAAAATATTTAGTTTTAAAAATCCTGTTAAAGGACAGAGAAACGCCGGCAGGCGGATATAAGCCTCCGGACAAAAGACAGATTTGTTATTAAATCAGAAGCGAAGAGTAGAGAACGGGAATTCCCGGAGACGGAGAATAAAAGACGAGTAATATTCCGGACTGTTTATTATCGAAAACCGGATTCAGTACTGTTTCAGGACTCTGAAGAGGATAGAAAGAAAAAGAAAAATCAGATATCACATTTTTTAC
>CAIKZJ010000440.1 GCA_903831845.1 uncultured Ignavibacteriota bacterium | reverse complement strand
CTTTGACTTCATCCGTTGTAAGGTCGCTGAAATTATCATAAAGCAGGCTTGAGAATCCGAGCAGACCCTGAAGAGGATTCCTCAGGTCGTGAGCGACTATTGAGAAGAACCTGTCCTTGCTGGCGTTAAGCTCCTTCAGTTCGTCGGAATAAACTTTTAGTTTCTGTTCCGATTCTATTCTCGACGTTATATCCCTGAATGTCGATATAAAACTGTTCGTGCTTCCCTCTCCGTTAATAATCGGGCTCGAATTGAACTCCGCTATGAATGTCGTACCGTCATCGCGCTTCATCCTGTAAACGTTTCCCTTTGTGTGTTTCTTCTCCCTTATAATAGACTCTATCGCTTTTCTGACTTTTTCCGAATCCTCTTCCGCAAACCACTTCAGGCATGACTGGTCCAGAACGGATGCGGCGTCTTTTACACGGAGAAGCTCAAGCGCGACCGGCGAAATATACTCCAGTTCGTATTTCGCGTTAGTTATCGCAATCGCGTCAGGAGTCGCTTTAATAAGTTCTTCATAGACCTCTACGGTTTTTCTAAGCTCGGTCATCATTTTCATCCTGTCCGTAATTTCAATACCCGTGAATATAACGCCGAATATTTCGTTCATCTGATTGTAAGCGGGATTGTAAATGAAATTCACCCATATCTCCCTGCCGTCTATCTCGAATTTCCTTTCAAGAGATGCCGGCACGCCGTTAAGAGCGCTGTTGATATTCTTTTCGAATGACTCTTTAAGATATTCAGGCATTACTGACAGCAGATTCAGCCCTTTCTTTAAATGCGTTCCCGCGACTTTATTTATGTAAAAATCCGCGGATTTGTTGAACAGAAGGATATTCGTATCCGAATCGAGAAGAACTATAGACTGGAGGTTGCTTTCGATAAGAGCGTTCAGGTTCGCCTGGTATTTGAGCAGTTTTTCTTTTACCCGCTTATTGTCGTCGAGTTCGGTTTGGATACGGTCGAGCAAAACCCTGTCGTCTTTTTCCTTTTTTGTAATCTCGAATTTAAAATACCATTTTAGAAGGAAGAAAATAAATACCGATGAAATCACTATAAAAGCGAATCCTTTAATGCTCGAGAAGAATACGTAAGCGTCGTAATTGGGAACAGCGAACGTCAATAGGTTGTCCGACAAGTATATATACAGAATACTCGCTATAAAATAATACAATACAACCTTTAATGCCGATTTCTGTCCCAAATGCAGAATTTAATTTAAGCAATATTAAATATACCAAAAAATAACATCAGATATTAGTAATTATGACGCGCTGTTTCGGAATTTTCCCGTTTTCCGGGGCGAATCCGCAGTATTTTCCGTCACGGACCAGAAGTCCGTTTTTAAATTGAAAATCAACAGGATTAAGAATATTTTATAAAAAAACCAAAGTATGAAAAACATAATCGAAAAAACAAAAGAAGCCGCGAAGGGCGCGGTATCGAACGTTACGGATAAAGTTATAAGCTTCAAGGACAATTACATCGGCGAGGAGCAGATGGAAATAGCGGAGGATTTCAAGGAAGCCGGCAGCAGCAAAGTAAAAGAGACTCTGGACAGCATTAACGAATCTGTGGGGATAATTAAGAACGCAGGATACGAGTTCAAAGGAATGGGCGTGTCTCTCGGATTAAGCCCGTCGATCACGCTGTCGTTCCATTACCTTAACAGCATACCGGAAGAAGAAAAAGCCGTAATATTCGGACAGGTTGAAGACAGGAAAATGGTTAAGATGATTCTCAAACTCCTTTTCAAAGCAGGCGATTTTTACAAATCGATTAATCTCGGGGATCAGACTCTTGACGCAGTAAACGTATCGCTCGGTCTTTCACCGGGCATCAGTCTTACTTTCAAAAAGAAGTAAGCAGGAACTATTCGACAGGGTCAAGATGCGAGTACTTTCTGCCGAATATATTCATGTCGTCCAGTACTTTCATCAGCGCTTTTACTTCTTTTGCTGATTTCTTAACGAGAGCCATTTCGTCTTCGTTAAGCCGGAGCTCGATTACTTTTTCAATTCCGTTCTTGCCGAGCACTACCGGCACGCCGAGATGCAGATTTCTTAAACCGTACTCTCCGTTAAGTGCGGCGCATACAGGGAAAACCCTTCTCTGGTTCTTCACGACCGCTTCAGCCATCTGCGCTGCAGCCGCTCCGGGCGCATACCAGGCCGATGTTCCCATAAGGTTCACAAGCTCGCCGCCGCCTTTTTTTGTCCGCTCTATTATGTCATTCAGTTTCTGCTCCTGCATAAGCTCGCTTATGGGTATTCCGGAGACGGTTGTATACCGCGGAAGGGGCACCATTGAATCCCCGTGCCCACCCATTAATATCGCGTGTATGCTTTTCGG
>CAIKZJ010000439.1 GCA_903831845.1 uncultured Ignavibacteriota bacterium | reverse complement strand
TAAAATAAAATTATATTATTAACTGATAAGTGTTCTAATTATTATTGAATTTGTTCCCCGGAATTTAATTAATTAAAAATATTATTGTGATGAATACCAAAAAAATATTTATAGCCTTAATATTATTCTCAATAACCGGTTTTCTGGAGGCCCAATGGGTACAATGTAATGGCATTTACGGTGGATATGTCTACACATTTACGATATCAGGAGGAAATATTTTTGCGGGGACTGATGCTTATGGAATATATAAAACAACGAATAATGGAAATACCTGGCTGCAGTCAGGTTTGAACTATAAAACGGTGCGGGCTCTTGCATCGTACAGTAATTATATTTTTGCAGGAACGATTGGTGGAGGTGTATACTATTCTATTGATAACGGCAGCTCCTGGGCGCAAACGGCTTTAAATAATATACATATATATTCACTAACTTATTCCGAAGGGACTCTTTTTGCAGGGACAGGCGGTCTGGGAATTCTGTATTCAACCAATAACGGAAACAATTGGGTGCAGACATCTCTGAATAACAAAAGCGTGCGTGCAATTGCTGTATCAGGAAACATAATATTTGCCGGCACAGAAAATTCAGGTGTCTATTTATCCACTGATGGCGGGGCAGTCTGGACACAAACTTCACTAAATAATCAAAGTGTATATTCGCTGTCTTTTTCGGGTAGTAATGTAATAGCGGGCACTTTGAATTCTGGAGTAATCGTGAGTTCAGACAACGGTCTGACATGGATGCAATCGGATCTAATATACAACACAATATATTCAATTATTAAATCCGGGAATTTGTTATTTGCCGGTACGTATAACGGCTTTTCATTTTCGACAAATAACGGCAATAACTGGTCTCAGGCTGTAATGAATAATCGAACATTTTATTCGCTTTCGATTTCGGGAAATAATATTTTTGGTGGAACTGCAGGTGACGGTGTGTACCTTTCCTCAAACAATGGTTACAATTGGAACCAGACTCCATTCAACAATCAAGACATATATCCGCTGGTCTCAGCCGGTAATACTCTTTTTGCCGGAACATCCGGGAAAGGGATTTTTGTTTCTTCTGATTACGGCAATAGTTGGATGCAAACGTCTTTAAATAATCTTACAGTTCATTCTCTTGCGGTATCGCAGAACAGGATATATGCTGGAGCAGGTTTCAGTATTTATTTTTCAACTAATAACGGAAATAACTGGACGCAAACTTCATTGAGTTACAAAGAGGTTCATTCACTCGCATTCATGGGTGATACCATATTTGCAGGAACTATTTATTCCGGGGTATATTATTCGACCAATTATGGAAATAACTGGGTTCAAACAACGTTAAATAACCGCTCGGTATATTCTCTCGCTGTATCCGGGAATTATATTTTCGCGGGGACAGATCAGGGACTTTATTTTACAACAAATAACGGAGGTGTATGGGCTCAAACTTCTTTAGGCACGGTGCATGTTGGGGAAATAGGAATTTCAGGGAACAAAATCTATGCATGTACGCAGGAATCCGGGCTTTTCATTTCGACTGATAACGGAAACGTATGGTCTCAAATTGTTCTGAATTTTGCCTCCGTCGTTAGTCTTGCCGTTAACGGTGATTATGTGATTGCGGGCACGTACAAATCAGGAATATATCTCTCGACTAATAACGGGAATAACTGGATTGTTAAAAATCAGGGACTTAATTATGAGCCTATTGTAGGCGACCTTTTAATACTGAACAATTATATTTTTGCCAGCATAGCAGGTAATTCTATATGGCGCCGTTCATATTCTGAAATTATAAATGTAAAAAATATTTCAAGTGAAATACCCGCCAATTATAAAATCGATCAGAACTATCCCAATCCGTTCAACCAATCGACTTTAATAAATCTGCAGTGCCCGAATCCAGGAAATGTGTCTGTTAAGGTCTATGACGCTTCAGGAAGGGAAGTCAATACGTTAGTGAATGAATATCTCACAGCGGGTACCTACCGAGTTAGATTTGAAGGTAACGGACTCGCGAGCGGTATTTATTACTATTGTATGATTGTCAACGGTGCAATTGTTAACACAAGAAAAATGATTATGGTGAAATGATTTCTGCGCCTATACGCAAAATTAATAATCTAACAGCGAAACGAATAACTTTTCCCGGTTGTTTTATAAACTGAATGAACAATTTTTAACAGTGAACAAATTCCACAAAATACTGCTGGTTTTAATCGTGTCAGCCGCTTTCTCAATGATGACGGGAGCGGAATACGGTCATACGCATAACGACGGCGAGAATCATAAGGAATGTCCTGTATGCGTATTGACTTCGGCGGTACATTTTTCGGCAGTTGTGCCTTCCGGCAATATTGACTGCTCGGCAAGAGCGGCAGACGAGTTTGTTCTTCCAGAATACACCGTATATATACTCAAAAATTATCATTCACTTTACTCTCCCGACAGAGCTCCACCTGCAGCGTAACTGCAAACACGCTACATATTCTCTAATTTAAAAATCAAATATGCTTAAATATATAATTGCAGTTATTTTGCTGTATTCAACTTCATTGTATTCCGAAGTACTGACAGGTGAAATTAAAGGAAGAGTCACTGATGCCGATAACAAACCTGTTCCGAATGTTTACGTCGTAATAAACGAACCCGGTGTATCGTTTACGACGGATGCGGAGGGAAATTATTCGGCAGAAGATATCCCTTACGGACATTATCATTTTACATTTTCGAAAACGGGATTCATAACGAAGACACTTGAAATAGACCTCAGAGCGCCAGTCGTAATAAAAGATGTTGTTCTTGAAAATAGTCTTATTCAGACATCCACAATAGATGTTACAAGTTCATTCGAGGCGCAGAATATTTCTCAGAGCACTTTTTCAATCTCGACTTTAAGCCTTAAGAACCTGATTCAGGACCGTTCGCATAATCTTAGTTCGACTATTTCCGAAATTCCCGGGGTCAATTCCATAACCACGGGCATCGGTATTGGCAAGCCGGTTATCAGGGGAATGACGTCTAACAGCGTGCTAATTGTTCATGACGGCGTAAAACACGAATCGCAGCAGTGGGGTGACGAGCATTCTCCGGAAATCAGCGTTTATGACCTCGACAGGATTGAGATTCTTCGCGGGCCTGCCAGCCTGCTCTACGGCTCGGAAGGAATAGGCGGTGTAGTCAATATAATATCGAAACCACTGCAGTATTCAGGAAGCAATAAAACAATTCTGTACGGTAATCTCGACCTCGGCGGATTTTCTGTCAACAACGAAGGAACGGGAAACCTGATGCTCGGCGCGGGATTCAAAAATATCGGACTTAAGGGGCATTTCGGTCTGCGGAGTTCCGGTAACGTTAAAACGCCGGACGGAACGCTTCTCGTAAACACTCTGAATCCGTTTGTCAAAGATACAATTCAGGGAGGAATGCTTAGCAACAGCGGGGCGAAGGAAATCGAGGGCGGAGTTTCATTAGGGTTCAGAAACAATCTCGGATACATTGAAGCCGGTTACGAGTATTTCGGAAGGGAGATTCAGATGCACGACCCGGATCCGTTTGGTACGGGCAATCAGAAACTGAAAACGCAGCAGATTGAACTTAGCGGCGATTTCAGACTTAGCAGGAAATTTCATCTTGAGCCGATTTTCTCTTATCAGATGCAGGACAGAAAGGAATTTGAAACAACGCAGGATAAGGAAGCCGACGTACCAAGTTTGTACTGGAAGTTGAAGACATTTCAGGGCGACATTCGTCTGCATAACGACCTCGGGGAAAGATTTGCAGGCACTGCAGGCATATCGTATAATAATTCAGACAACAAAAGTCTCGGAGTCGAGAAGTTAATTCCGAATTTCAGTTCCGACTCGTACGGGATTTACGCTTACGAAAAATACAATATCGATAAATTTACTTTTTCGCTCGGCGGTAGATTCGACGCTAAAAAAATTAACATTCTGCTCACGGACATGACCGAGGGAAATGAAATCAAATACATCGTTCCGCGTATAATCAATCTGAGCGCTTTCTCGGGTTCAGCGGGTTTAGTATTCAGACCGAATGACGCCATAGACCTTTTCGGAAACATCGGCCGGGGGTGGCGGGCGCCTTCCGAGTTCGAACTTTATGTTGACGGGGTTCATGATGGGACCGGAAGGGTGGAGCGCGGAATAATCACGCAGAATCATTACGCGGACCCGACTCCTGAGTATTCGTTGAACACTGACATAGGAATCAGGGCGAGACTAAGAAACTTCAACGCTGAGATATCGCTTTTCAACAACGTCATAGACAATTTTATTTTTCCGTCTCCGGCAGGAATCACGGATACCGCGAGCGGTCTCCCCGTATTTCTTATTAAGCAGGATAAATCGTATTTCAGAGGAATTGAATATTCGTTCCAGTATCAGCCGTTTGAGTTTTTACTAATTACGTTGAACGGTGATTATGTTTTCACAAAAAACGACGCGACGGGAAGACCGCTGCCTTTCACACCGCCGATGAAAAATATTTTCGGAGTAAAGGTGCAGAAGCAGAGCATCGGAAATATTTACAATCCTTACTTCAAAGTATCTATGAAAGTTGTCTCGCCTCAGAACAATGTTGACCCCCTCGAAACAAAAACAGACGGGTATGCGTTAATAAATATAGGAACGGGGTTCGACCTGATCTTTCAGAAAACGGTCATGAGTTTTGACATTTATGCAGAAAATCTTGGAAACATTAAATACGTCGACCATCTTTCGAGGTACAAGTCGTATGCCATGAATCCGGGAAGAAGTTTAAACCTGAAAGTCACAGTTCCTTTTCAGCTCTGACGGCTGAAATGCTTATGAAACAAGGCTTAGCAAGGTTTTATACAGAAAAATGGATTTAGTAAATTACTAACGCAGTAAATATGTTTTTTAGTGCGTTTTTACGTTTTTCTATGTTGATTAATCACTATTATATTAATATTTTAATTTTGCCGCATTACAGTAATTATAAATTGATTTGTAATTACTATAACAGCAGCGATTATTAAACTTAATTCAGGGAGTAAAAAAAATGGAAGAAAATAAAATGGCAAAAGGATTAATGCTGGGATTTTTAACCGGCGGAATTGTGGGCGCGGTAGTCGCGTTGCTGTATGCGCCTAAATCCGGAAAGGAATTAAGGAACGATATCAAACTGAAGAAGGACGAGTTTCTTGATGACACTTCCGAATACATGAAGATCGCGAAATCGAAAGCAAGTGATCTTATAAACGAAGGAAAGAAAAAATCCGAGCAGATAATAAAGGACGCCAAGGAAAAAGCAAACACTCTTCTCGAGGACGCGAACAGCATTCTCACAGACGCCAAGAGCAAGGCATCCGAAAAGTTCGGCTCGACGAAGGAAAAACTCACTTCGGAAGCCGACAGGATAAAGGACGCGTTCAAGGCGGGGATCGACGCCTACAAGGAAGAAAAATCAAAAGGTTCCGAAATCTAAATAAAAAACATTGACATTAGAGATTCTAAATATCGTTTCCGTAATCATTCAGATAATACTGTTCGTCGCTCTGATATTCGTCATTGTTTCTCTGACGAAATATCTGAAAATGCTTATGGTAAAAGTCGATGTGCTGGAAGACGATTTCAATAAATTCAAGACAAGAGTCGACCCGCTAATCGACGATTCAAGGGCTCTTATTCAGAAAATAAACAGGATATCGGACAAGGTTGACGACAACTTCAAGTATGTCACGCAGACAGTCGAGAAGATAAAGGACACGGTCGAGGATATCATCGACTTCAAGGACAGGATTGTCCGCAAGGCCGAGCCGCCTA
Organism: uncultured Ignavibacteriota bacterium; assembly: GCA_903831845.1. Classification (GTDB taxonomy): domain Bacteria; phylum Bacteroidota; class Ignavibacteria; order Tepidaquicellales; family Tepidaquicellaceae; genus CAIKZJ01. The sequence continues at coordinate 5,446 of CAIKZJ010000439.1, read as the reverse complement.
TTTTCGATACAATCAACGCGTTCGCTGCAATAGTTAAGGGAGTAAGAACCTTTTCTGATACAATGAAAAGGAACAGGCCTCTCAGAACGCGGCATATAGAAGAGGACGACAACCTGCTCTTCGACGATAACGGCGATTCTGAATTCGAACTCGAAAAGCAGTACGATGATATCAACAAGGAACTGAATGAGGTAAGGAAAAAACTCGAAGAGATGAAAAAGGTCTAATCCTTTTTCATTAATATTTTTTTAAAGGTTAATTGCTTAAAAGCAATTAACCTTTTCTATTTACAAAATCAGTTCAAGCATTATGGGGCAGTGGTCGCTTCCCTGTACGTCGGGAAGAATTCGTGTGGTTTTTACCCTGTCTGTGAAATCGTTCGATACCATGAAGTAGTCTATTCTCCATCCGACGTTTCTTTCCCTTGCTCTTGTCACCTGATCCCAGTAAGTGTAGTGTCCGGGGCCTTCATGAAACTTCCTGAATATATCCGTATATCCGAGATTTATAATATTGTCTATCCATGCTCTCTCTTCAGGAAGGAAACCCGAGTTCATTACGTTCTCTTTAGGCCGTGCCAGGTCAATTTCCTTGTGCGCGGTATTGTAATCTCCGGTTACTATGACGCCTTTTTTCCCGTAGTATTTTTTCTGGAGGAAGAAAAATAGCTCGTCGTAGAAATTCAGTTTGTACCTTACTCTTTCCGGGCCTCTGCCGCCGTTCGGGAAATAGCAGTTAACGAGAATAAAATCCTTGTATTCGAGGAATATCGCTCTTCCTTCGTCGTCGAACTCATCGTTTCCTATACCCACAATCACCTTGTCGGGTTTGACCTTTGTGTAAGCCGCTACTCCTGAATACCCTTTGCGTTTGGCGGCATGCAGGTGAAACTCGTATCCTTTTACGTTAAGAATTTCATCGGGCAGCTGTTCGGGAAGAGCTTTCACTTCCTGAAGAAAGAGCACGTCGGGTTTAGTTTCCTTCATCCAGTCGAGAAAACCTTTTCTGTGCGCGGCCCTGATGCCGTTAATGTTCCACGAATATATCTTTATTGATTTTGTTTTAGCCATACTTCAAAATACAACAAAATAGAGTAATTTTTTATTCCATTTCTTTTGCAAAAGGGATGAATTATTTTTATTTATTACCGAACAAATTATCATATCCTGAAATGGGCGTGCTAAAATTAGACAGTTTCTTCAACCCGCATAGAATTGCATTGATAGGTGTGTCGATCAACCCCAACAGCGTCAGCGGCAAATTACTTACTAACCTCGTCGGAAGCGGTTTCAAGGGCGTGGTTTATCCTATAAACCCTTCAAGCGAAGCAGTGATGGGAATTCCGTGCTATCCGGATTTACAGTCTTTGCCGAAAGTACCGGACCTCGCGATAATATGCACAGCGGCGGCGCAGGTGCCGAAGACAGTGGATGAATGCGGGCAGAGAGGCATTAAGAATATCATAATCATATCCGCAGGTTTCAAGGAAGCGGGCGAAGCGGGAAAAAAACTCGAAGAGGAAATAAAAGCATGCCTGAAAAAATACGACGGGATGAGAATACTCGGTCCCAACTGTCTCGGAATTATCGTTCCGGGAATTAACCTCAACGCAAGTTTTTCGGCTGGAATGCCGAAATCGGGCAACATAGCGTTCATATCGCAGTCGGGAGCGCTCTGCACTTCAGTCCTCGACTGGGCAATAGAAAAGAAAATTGGTTTCTCATATTTCGTTTCGATTGGAAATGCGATAGACATAGATTATTCCGATCTCATAGATTTCATAGGAGAGGACGATAAGACAAAATCGATTATACTCTACATCGAATCGGTCGCGCAGGCGAGAAAGTTCATGACCGCAGCGCGCTCATTCGCGAGGACAAAGCCAATCGTCGCTTACAAGGCGGGAAGATTCCCGGAATCAGCGAAAGTCGCCGCATCGCACACAGGCGCGATGGCCGCCGAAGACGCAATATACGACGCGGCTTTCAGGAGAATGGGAATCGCAAGGGTGTTTGACATCGGCGATATTTTCGATGTGGTGGAGCTCATAAGCAGGAACAAGATCCCTCACGGCCCGAAACTCGGCATCGTTACGAACGCCGGAGGTCCGGGAGTGATGGCGACGGACGCGCTGATAGCTGAAGACGGCGTACTTGCGGAGTTAAGCGAAGATACTTTCGCAAAGCTGAATTCGAGTCTTCCCGAATTCTGGTCAAAAGGGAATCCTGTCGACGTGCTCGGAGACGCAAACTCGAAGAGGATTGCGAAGGCTACGCAGATAATGATGGATGATAAGGACATCGACGCCGTTTTGGTTATTCTGACACCTCAGGCGATGACGAATCCGACAGCGACTGCGATGGAACTCACGAAAATCGCTGAAACAACCAAGAAGCCTCTGCTTGCAGCGTTCCTCGGCGGTGAGAAGATGAGGGAAGGGGTGAGGACTTTGAATGACAGCGGCGTTCCGGTGTATTCGACTCCCGAACAGGCAGTCCGCGCGTTCATGTCACTTGTCGCGTATTCAAGAAACCTCGTTACCTTGTACGAAACGCCTGAAGATATTAACGTGAAGTTTTCTCCCGACAGGGAAAAATTAAGAAAAAGTTTTGATAAACTTATTCCGGAAACCACAAACATACTCTCGGAAGACCTTTCAAAATCCGTGCTTGAAACTTACGGCATAATGACTGCAAGACCGCGAAAGGCGAAAACGGCCGATGATGCCGTTAAAGTGGCGGAGAAGACCGGTTATCCGGTAGTCATGAAAATTGATTCGGACGACATTACGCACAAGACTGACGTTGGAGGAGTCATACTCAACATCGAGGATTCAGAAATGCTGAAACTGTCTTATAACAGGATGATGACGGTTGTTAAGGAAAGAATGCCAACGGCTAAAATAAAGGGCGTGACGATTCAGCCGATGGTCAGGGAAAAAGATTCTGTAGAGATGATACTCGGCATTAAGCGCGACGAAACATTCGGCACGGTTATACTCGCCGGCATGGGCGGAACAGGTGCGGAACTCTTCAAGGACCGCTCGATAGGATTCCCGCCACTGAACGAAAGCCTGGCGTACAGAATGCTCGAGTCTCTGAAAATATTCCCGCTTCTGAAGGGTTACAGGGGAAGCGCGCCGGCCGATATTGATAAACTCGTTGAAACGCTGATTCGTCTTTCTTATCTTGCATCTGATTATCCCGAAATAACAGAACTTGATATCAACCCGCTTCTTGTTTCGTCAAAGGGCACTGTGGCGCTTGACGCGAGGGTTGTTGTCGACAAGAGCATAAAGAAAAAAGAGAACGATAATTCATACAGCCATCTTGCAATAAGGCCGTATCCCGAAGAATACGTCAAGAATGTCACACTGCAGGACAATACTGAAGTTGTATTCAGGCCGATCAAGCCGGAAGACGAGCCGATGTGGATGGACATGCTTGCCAGCTGTTCGAAGGAATCAATTTATTCGAGGTTCAGGTATTTCTTCCAGTGGGCTTCACACGAGGTGGCAACGAGATACTGTTACATCGACTACGACAGGGAGATTGCCATAGTTGCCGAAATGAAAGACGGAGACAGCAAAAAGCTCATCGGTGTCGGCAGGCTGATTGCTGACCCCGATCACGAGACCGTCGAGTATGCCATACTTATTACGGACGCATGGCAGAACAGGGACCTCGGCGGAATGCTGACGGATTACTGCTTCGAAATAGCGAAGAAATGGGGACAGAAGAAAATCGTCGCGCAGACTACGGCGGACAACATACGTATGATAACCGTATTCGAGAAGAGGGGATTCACAGTCGACATAGATCCGAGAAGTTCGCTCGTAGAAGTAACAAAGTCATTAGAATAATAAATTATATTTTATGAACAACGATCTTAGCAAATTTTTCTACCCGAAATCGATTGCCGTAATAGGCGCGTCCTCGAAACAGGGAACGCTCGGCTGGGAACTGCTCGGCAATCTGATGAAATTCGGTTACAACGGAAAACTTTTTCCCGTAAATCCGAAAGCCGACGCGATTCACAGCATAAAATCGTACAAATCGCTTACTGAAATAAAGGATGAAGTCGATCTTGCGATAATAATGCTCGCGAAGCATCTGGTTCTTCCGTGCATTGACGAATGCAACAGGAAAAAAGTCAAAGCGATAATCGTAATTACTGCCGGATTCAAGGAAGTAGGCGAGGAAGGCGTAACGCTGGAGCAGGACCTGATAGCGAAGGTAAAAAAATACAGGATGAAGCTCGTCGGTCCGAACTGCATGGGAATAATCAACACGAAGAGCGACGTTCTGATGAACGGAACTTTCATCAAAGGCACTCCCGTAGCGGGCGGAATCGGTTTTGTATCGCAGAGCGGAGCGCTCGGCGCGGCGGTTCTGAAGATAATTGAAAAATATGATATTGGTTTCTCTCAGTTCCTGAGCATCGGCAACAAGGCCGATGTTTCGGAGAACGAAACGATTGAATACTGGAAAGACAATCCTGACGTTAACGTAATAACCGCGTACCTGGAATCGTTCAGCGACCCGAAGGAATTCCTTAAGGTATGCAGCGAAGTAACGAAGAAAAAACCCGTCATCGCGATAAAAGCAGCGAAGACTTCCGCGGGTATGAAAGCCGCTTCATCGCATACCGGGGCGCTTGCAAGCGCGGATACGGTGGCCGACACGCTGTTCGAGCAGTCGGGGGTGATTCGCGTGAATTCGGTCGAAGATATGTTCAATCTCGCGAAGGCTTTCGACAGGGCTAAAATGCCGGACGGCAAGAGAGTCGTCGTACTGACTAACGCCGGCGGTCCTGCGATACTTACTGTAGACGAAGCTGCTAACTGCGGTCTCGAAATAGCGGAGCTGACAGAGAAGACGCAGAAGAAACTAAGGGAAATTGTTGTTCCTGAAGCTTCCGTTCAGAATCCCGTGGATCTTCTTCCGCCTGCAACGGCGCAGGTTTACGGAAAAGCGACGGAAATAGTGCTTGCAGATCCGAACGTAGACGCCGGAATTCTGATTCTCGGTCCTCCTCTGATGTTCGATACTGTTGAAATTACAAGATACATTAGCGAAGCGGCTAACAAGAGCGGCAAGTGCGCTATCGTCGTCGTAATGTCGCAGGACGAAATAATCGCCGAAGTTGCGAAACAGATGCCTGTTCACCCGCCGTTGTTCAACAGCGCCGAGAAAGCGTCGTGGGCAATAGCGGAAATGTACAAGTATAAACTTTACAGGGAAAACGCCGAAGGCAAATATAAGAAGTTCAGCGTGAATACGAAGGGCGTGAGAAGCATAATAAAAAAGTACAAGCAGGGCGGCGTTTATCTTGATTTCAACGATGTTTACGATATACTGAATCATTATAAAATGCCGATTGTCGAGACGAGAATTTCGAGGAACGTTCAGCAGTCGATATACGACGCGAACAAGATAGGATTTCC